>DASTSZ010000324.1:0-6072 GCA_035760425.1 Candidatus Eiseniibacteriota bacterium
TCGTCGGCGGTCGGCAGGATCGCCTTCCGGAACGTGACGTAGAGATCCTTGCCCGGGAGTTCGGGGAGCGCGGCGAGATTTCGAAATTCGACGTAACGCGCCCCGAGCGATTCGCCGATCTCCCCCGCGCGGCGAACCAACGCGGCCAGGCTCTCGGCGTCGGCCGCGACGGGACCGCCGTAGACCGCCTGCGGCGCGGAGACGAGCGAGCAGCCCCACGGCAGGGTCGGGACGACGAAGAGCGGCAGGACGCCGGTGATCCGTCCGCCGCGCCGGGCCACGAGGTGGCTCGGCCTGTAACCGAACGTGCGCGCCACGGCGCGCTGCCAGCCCGCGAGGTGGAAGAGCGTGCCGCCCGGCTGGGCGTGGACGAAGGCGTCCCACGCCGCGTCGGGCGCCGCGACCGTCTCGATGGCGATGTCGGGGGCCGGGGCGGCGAGACCGGACGAAGCGGGTTCGTCAGCCCTCAAGGCGGAAGTGCTCGACGGTGCGCCGCAGGCCTTCCTCGAACCCGATGCCGGGCTGAAAGCCGAACAGACGGCGAGCCTTGTCGATGGAGGCCTGGGAATGGAGGACGTCGCCCACGCGCGGCGGAAGGAACGTGGGGTCGGCCTTCCGTCCGATGGCGCGACCGAGATGATCGAGCAACTCGAGGAGCGAATAGCGCTCGCCGCACGCGACGTTCACCGCCTCGCCCGTTCCGTCGGGACCCGACGCGGCCCGGAGGTTGGCGTCGACGACGTTGTCGATGTAGGTGAAATCGCGGCTCTGCGTGCCGTCCCCGAAGATGACGGGGCGTTCGCCCTTCATCAGCGCGCGGATGAAGAGCGGAATGACCGCCGCGTACGCCGAATTCGGATCCTGCCGCGGACCGAAGACGTTGAAGTAGCGGAGCGAAACCGTCTCGAGTCCCATGGTGCCCGCGAAGACGCGCGCCATGTGCTCCCCCGCGAGCTTGTTGGCGGCGTAGGGCGACCGGGGCGACGTCGGCATCTCCTCGTGCTTCGGGAGCGTCGGCGTGTCGCCGTAGACGGAGGAAGAACTCGCGGCGACGACGCGGCGGACGCCGGCCTCTCGCGCCGCCGTGAAGACGTTCACCGTGCCGAGCACGTTGACCGCGGTGCTGTCGCCCGGGTTCTCGATGGAGCGCTGCACCGAGGCGAGCGCGGCCTGGTGAAAGACGTACTCCACGTCCTTGCAGGCCCGCGCGCAGACCTCGCGATCGCGAATGTCGCCGAGAATCGGCTCGAATCGATCGCCGTATTTCCCCGCCAGGAAGTCGAGGTTCGACTGGCGTCCGGTGCTGAGGTTGTCGAGCACGCGCACGCGATGCCCCTCCTCGAGGAGCCGGGCCGCGACGTGCGATCCGATGAAACCGGCGCCGCCGGTGACGAGACGAAGCCCCATGGGTTAGAGCCGGAAGACGCCGCGCGTGCGGCGTCCCTTGAGCGCGTTCCGGCAGTCGACGATGGTCCGCGCGTGCCGGGAGACGAGCCCGTAGTCGAAGCTCTTGTGAGCCGTCGTGATGATGACGCAGTCGGCCGAACGGAGCGTGCTCGCCCGGAACGGCACGGCGCGCTTCACGCCGCCGCCGTGGCGGATCGACGGCACGTAGGGATCGCAGAACGAGACGCGCGCCCCTTCCTTCTCGAGGATCTCCATTACGTCGAGCGACGGCGACTCGCGCACGTCGTCGATGTCGGCCTTGTACGCCATGCCGAGGATGAGCACGTGCGCGCCGCGAACCGAACGGCGCCGCGAGTTGAGCGCGTCGGAGACGAGCCGAACCGCGTGGTAGGGCATGCTCCCGTTCACCTGGCCCGCCAGTTCGATGAAGCGCGCCTCGAAGCCGCTCTGCCGCGCCTTCCACGAGAGGTAGAAGGGATCGATCGGGATGCAGTGGCCGCCGAGGCCCGGGCCCGGATAGAACGGCATGAAGCCGAAGGGCTTCGTCTTGGCGGCGTCGATGACCTCCCAGACGTCGATCTTCAGCTTGTCGCACATGAGCGCCATCTCGTTCACGAGTCCGATGTTCACGCTTCGGAACGTGTTCTCGAGGAGCTTCACGGTCTCCGCGACCTGCGTCGAGGAAACCGGCACGACCTGGTCGAAGATCTGCTGATAGAGGAGCGACACGACCGCGCTGCACGACGGCGTGTGCCCGCCGGTCACTTTGGGAATGTTCTTCGTGTGGTACGTCGGATTGCCCGGGTCGACCCGCTCCGGCGAGAACGCCAGGAAGAAGTCCTTCCCCGCCTTCAAGCCGCGCTCCTCGAGCATCGGGCGGACGAGTTCGTCCGTCGTGCCGGGATAGGTCGTGCTCTCCAGCACCACGAGCGCGCCCTTCTTCAAACGCGGCGCGATCTCCTGCACGGAGGCGATGATGTACGAGACGTCTGGGTCCCGCGTCTTTCGAAGCGGCGTGGGAACGCAGATCTCGATGGCGTCCATCTGGCGGAGCGCGTCGAATTCGAGCGTGGCCTCCAACCGGCCGGCGCGCACGAGGTCGCGCAGTTCGCCCGTCGGCACGTCCTGGATGTAGGAGCGTCCGGCGTTCAGCGCGGCGACGCGCTTGGCGTCGATCTCGAAGCCGGTGACGCGGAAGCCCGCCTTCGCGAATTCGACCGCGAGCGGGAGGCCGACGTAGCCGAGCCCGATGACGCCGATTCGCGCCTTCCGGTTCGCGACGCGGCGAGTGAACTGCTGCACGATCGATGTCGAACTCTTCTTGGGCGCCACTAACGTTCTCCTTCGGGTTCTCGATCGCTCGTCGGCGCGCCCTCTTCCTTGGCGGCGGGCGCGTCCGGCCGGACGGTCGTTCGGGGTCGTCGTTCCTTGTAACCGTAGTATCGATAGTCGTAGTAGTAGGGCAACCCGTTCATTGCGTTGTTGAGCACGACGCCGGCGATCTTCGGAATCACCGGGGCGAGAATCTGCATCGACCGCCGCACCGCCGTCACCGGGGTCTTGCCCGCCATGGCCACGACGAGAATCGAGTCGACGTGCTCCGCCATGAGGATCGGCTCGATGACCGGAACGACCGGGGCGGCGTCGACGAAGACGAAATCGTAGTTGGCGCGCGAATGGGCGATCAGTTGCGCGAAGGCCTCGTCCGTGTAGGCCTCGCTCGCCGGCGAGTTCGAGTCCCCTCGCGTGATCACCGAGAGGAGCGGCAGCGCGGTCGCGCGCGTCGCCTCCCGGATCGGCATCGTGCCCTGCAAGATCTCGCGCAGGCCCGGCCCGCGCGCCAACCGAAGCAGGGAATGGACCGTGGGCCGGCGAAGATCGCCGTCGATCAAGAGCGTCTTCCGGCGGAAGACGCGCGCGGTCACGACGGCCATGAGCGCGCACGTCGTGCTCTTCCCTTCCTCGCGCGCGGCGCTCGTCACCATGTAGACCTGCTTCTCGAGCTTCGCGGTCCCCTGCTGGCGCCAGAGGCTCTGCAGGAGGCGCCGCACCTCCGTGACGTACGGCGCGTCGATCTGGAAGCCTTCCAGCAGGTCCTGCGTTTCCTGTTTGGCGAAGAGCACGGGCACCCCGATCGACTACTTCTGAACCTGGGCGGGCTTCGTCGGATTCGGATGCGGGAAGACGAATTCGTCGAAGACGACGAAGAGCGCCGAGACGAGCAGCACCGCGACAATGGCGAACTTGGGCCAGTGATTGCGGAGGTATCCTCCCGGGCGGGGGCGCGTGTCGATGCGCGGCACGACCCCGACGACGCGGAGTCCGTACTCGGCTTCCGCCTGCTCCACCGTGCGCACGACCGCCGCCAGCCGCTCGCCCGCGAAGACGATCGCGGCGTCGATGACGAGGGCCAGGAAGAACGCGACGGCATAGGTCGCGCGCGCGCCGAGCGACGAGGGTTGGAGCGGGAGGAGCGGATGCTCCAGGATCTCGATGCGAGGCCCCATCTGGCTCGTGGCGTAGGCCTCGGAAACGCCGGCCGTCGCCGTCTCGTTGCGCATCGTGGTCAGGAGGCTCCGGGCGGACGTGACGTTATCTTGCAGTCTCTGCAGTTCGATCTGGTCGCGAGGCGACGACTGCACGGCCGAGACATACTCCCGGATGACCCCGGCGAGGCGATCGTTTCGGGCCTGCAGCGATCGCAGCACGGCGCGATCGAGCGCGATCCCCGCCGCGGTGTTTTGAGCCTCGGGCGACAGCCCGCCCTCGGCCGCCTGGGCGAGACGGTCGAATTCGACGAAGAGCGCCTGGCGCGTCGCGGTGATGCGGCCTTGGAAGGCCGCGCCTTCGCCGGTCTTGTCGGCGCCGCGGATCTGGATCAGGACGGCGCCCGTCTCGTGCCGGATCAGCTGGTTGCCGAGTTCGTCGGCGCGCGCGCTCGAGAGGACCGGCATCGTCGCGCCGCCGGAGAGCCCGCGCCACTCCTCGTTCGACGACAGGAGCCGCGAGCGAAGCTGGGCGATTTCCTCCTCGGTGGAGCGCTGGTAGACCTGCGCCTGCTGCAGTTCCGCTTCGGAGGAGAGCCCGGCCGTGATGTTTCGCCGGAGCCGCGACTCCTGGAACGTCCGGAGCGCGTCCTCCGCTTGGCGGACGCGCTCCTCGAGCACGACCGACTGATCCTTGCTGAACTCGCCGCGAGCCTGGACCTTCTCGAGCGTCGCCTGGAGGCTCTTCTCCAGGAGCGCGTCGCCGATGATCGAGGCGAGATCCCGCGCGCGCTCCGGGCTCTCGTCGCGAACACTGATCTGAATCGCCGTCCCGCGCCCCTGGCTGACGCTGATCTTCGTCCAGAGCTGCGCGACGGCGAGGCGAATCGCGTGCTCGCCCGGCGTGATCCCGGTCATGAGCTTCGTGGCCGCGGTCGCGCGCGCGAGGAGGACGGGATCCTTGTCCATTCCGATGCGCTCGGCCACGGCCTTCAGGAACGAGTGATTGTGGATCTTCCCGTCGATGAGCGCGATCCGCTCGCGCGGCTGTCCGCCGATCGCGCCGCCCGGCGCGTAGGGGCGCATCGCGTTCGAGACGTCCGCTTGATTGTCGACCGAGATGACGAGCGCGGCCTGGTAGATCGGCACCGCCCCGCGCGCGTAGAGCGCGGCCACGCAGAGGCACGCCACGATCGGCAGCACGAGCACCCACCCGTACCGTCGAAGCCTCCAGAAGAGATCCTGGAGATCGATCGGCTGGGCCGACGGGGCGTCGGGAGGAGCGGCGGTGGGCCGCCGCGGGCCGGGTTGGCTCACCGATTGCCCAAGTAGAGAATCGAGGCCGTCACGCCGACGACGGTCCCGATGGCCGTGACGAGTCGAAGCGGGCTGAACGCGCTCGGCTTCGCCTTGAAGTGGATCGTGTCGCCCGCCTGGAGGAGCGGATTGCCCACGACGTCACCCTTGTCGAAGTACTCGTGCATGCTGATTCGCATCCGGATGATCTGGGGCCCGTTCTTCCGGACGATCTCGACGTTCTTGAAGTCGACCGACTGCGACGGGCCGCACCGGATGAAGGCGCTCACGAGATCGGGCGTCGCGGAGAGCGGGAGCGGGCCCTGGAATCCGACCGCGCCGAAGACGTAGATGACCGACTCCCCGCCGAGCGTGGCCGTCGCGGCGCCCTGGCGCGGCACGCGCACCGTGTCGCCGGCCTTCAGCCGCGGCAGTTTCGTGATGTCGCCCGCCGCGCCCGCCGTGACGTCGACGACGGTCGGCTTCGGCTGCGACTCGGAGAGGATCTCGACGGCGCGGAGATCGGCGTCGTCGGTCGGACCGCCGGCCTCGGCGATCGCCTCCCAGACCGTCGGATAATCTTTGAAGACGTACATGCCGGGCAGGAGCACGGCGCCGAGGACGTAGTTTCGCCTCGAGGCGATTTGCGAGATCGTGACCGTGACCTGGACGATCTTGCTCGTGATGAGGGACATGCGCCGCGCCACGTCGGTGCCGATCTCGGTCGTGGTCCGGCCGGCGGCGGAGACGCGCCCGACGCTCGGAAGCGTGATATTCCCGCTCTTGTCGACCGCGAAGTCGCCGGAAACGTCCGCCCGGCCCTCCACGTCGACTCGAAGCATGTCGCCGACGGCCGCGGTCGGCGTCGCGTTCGAGCCCCGAT
>DASTSZ010000325.1:0-11585 GCA_035760425.1 Candidatus Eiseniibacteriota bacterium
TCGAGCGCCGACGGAAGCCGGAATCCGTGGTCGATCCAGGTCTGCTTCCGCGAGCGGTCCCCCTCGTACATGCCGCCGATCTGCGGGATCGTCACGTGCGACTCGTCCACGATGAGGAGGAAGTCGTCCGGGAAGTAGTCGATGAGGCAGTGCGGGCGCTCGCCCGCCGCGCGGCCGGAGAGAGGCCGGGAGTAGTTCTCGATCCCCGGGCAGTAGCCGATCTCCCGCAGCATCTCGAGGTCGTACTCGGTCCGCATCTTCAGGCGCTGGGCTTCGAGGAGTTTCCCCTCCCGCTCGAAGAGGGCCAGGCGCTCGCTCAATTCCTCGCGAATCGCCTTCACGCCCTCCTTCAACCGCGCCGGGTGGGTCATGAAGTGCTTCGCCGGATAGATCGCGGCGATGCGGATCAGCTGCTGCGTCTTCCCCGTCAGCGAGTCGATGATGGCGATCCGCTCGACTTGGTCCCCGAAGAGTTCGATGCGGAGCGCGGTCTCCTCGTAGGCCGGGTGGACCTCGATGACGTCGCCCCGCGCGCGGAAGGTGCCGCGCTTCAGCTCGACGTCGTTCCGCGAGTACTGGTTCCGGACCAACTGCTGCAGGATCGACTCGCGTGAGTGCGTCTCCCCCACCTGCAGGAGGATCATCTCGCGCCGAAAGTCCTCCGGGGCGCCGAGGCCGTAGATGCAGGAGACCGAGGAGACGATGATCACGTCGCGCCGCTCGAGGAGCGCGCTCGTCGCGGCGAGGCGGAGCCGGTCGATGTCGTCGTTGATCGAGGCGTCCTTCTCGATGTACGTGTTCGTCTGCGGGACGTACGCCTCGGGCTGGTAGTAGTCGTAGTAGGAGACGAAATAACCGACGGCGTTGTCGGGGAAGAACTGCTTGAACTCGCCGTAGAGCTGCGCCGCGAGCGTCTTGTTGTGCGAGATGACGAGCGTCGGGCGACGGACGGCCGCGATGACGTTCGCCATGGTGAAGGTCTTCCCCGAACCGGTCACCCCCAGGAGCGTCTGGTAGCGGTCGCCCCGGTTCAGTCCCTCGACCAACTCCCGGATCGCCTGCGGCTGGTCCCCCTGCGGCTCGTAGGGGGCGTTCAGGCGGAACTCGGCCGGCGGCGCGCCCGGATCGTCGCGGATCAGGAGCGCCCGCGGGCGCGCCGGCTCCGGCGCGGGCGCGCGCGGCGGCTCGGGGGTCGCGTCGGGCCCCGGCGCGGTGTCGCTGTCGCCGGCACGCTCGATCACGGGATTAGGACCTCGTCCGGACCGTATAGGTCACCGTGACCGGTTGTTCGGGCGCGCAGCGGACGGTGAACTCGAAGGTCGTCGCGTCCTTCTTCACCGAGGGGTGGCTCTGCTTCACCAGTTCCCAGTCGCCGCCCGTGTGCTCGGAGACGATCACGTCGACGGTCTCGCTCTTGTGGTTCCGAAGCGTGATCTCGAACGACTGCTCCGTGATGCGCGGGGTCACCTGGCGGAAGTCGGCCTGCTTGCGCTCCACGCCGATGTCGAAGGCGTTCCCGACGCTCAGGCGCACCCGCTCGTTCTTCGGGGTGTGCTTGATCCGGTCCTCGCCCGCGAGTTCGAGCGAGCCGTCCTGGTCGCGCTTGAAGACGCGCGCCACGCCCTCGGGGAGTGGCATGCCGAGTCCGGCGGAGGAGGCGTTCTCGAATTCGATCGTGACGAGCACGTTGTCGTTGTCGCGCGTCGCGTCATAGGTGTAGCGCTTGGCCGTCTTCACGCCCTGCGCGTGGAGAAGTCCCAGCTGCTTCACCTCGTTGTTCGAGATCGTCGCGCGGAGCGGAACCTCGTAGAGGTGGTATTCGAAGAAGGCCCGCTCCTCGATCTTCATCATCGATTCCTGCGCCCGCATGGCGATGCCGCCGTCGTACATCGGCCGGGGCGTCTGCGCGCGGTGGATGCTCCCCGCCACGAGCTTGATCTTCGCGTCGTCGTAGGTCGCGCCCGAACGGTTGTCGACTGAGGCCCAGCCCTGGAGATCGAGGCTCGTCTCGGCCGCGTCGAGCACGGCGACGTACTCGGCGTGCCAGGCGAGGCCGCCGGTCATGTAGGAGACCTCGAGGGGCTGCTCGCCGGCCGCGTCGGCGCGGAGATGCCAGACGAGCGTCGGGCGCGTGATGAGGCCCTTCGGCGCTTCCTTGAGGCCGACCTGCCGGACTTCGCCGCGATTGAGGAGCGTCAGCCCGCCGGAGGGATCCTGGAGCACGAGCGATGCGCCGTCATGCGAGAGGAGCGTCCCGCGCCGGACCTGGTCGTCCTTCGTCGACACGTCGATCGGGAGGTCGATGTAGCGGTCGAGCAGCTTCTCGGTGTTCACGAGGTCGTAGCGGTAGTCCTGCCAGAGAATCTCGATCGGCGACCGGCCGAGGGCGCGGAGATGGACCGAGGTCGGATCGATGGCGGACGCCACGTCGGTGAATCGGAGATCGGAGACGCCCGCCGTCAGCGTGAAGGGGCGGCGATCCTTCACCACGCCCAGGTTGTCGTTGTAGACCGTGACGGCGACGTCGCGCGCGCCCGGCTTGGCGGCGATGAAGGCCGCGCCCGTCTTCGTCTTCGCGGAGGTCTGCGCGTTCGCCGGGGCGCCGGACACCGAAAGGAGCCCCGCCGCGATCACGACCGTCCCGACCAGCGCCGCCAGACCGGTCCGATTCCGCCTCCGCCCTCCGTGGCGTTTACCGTTCATCCCAAGACCTCCAGGTTCTTTTCGAGTTTTTCCTTCGTGTCGCCCAGGCTGACGAATTTCTCGCGCTCCCGCTCCACGACCTCCTTCTTCGCCTTGGCGAGGAAGTCGTCGTTCTGCAACTTCCGCCGCGTCGAATCGAACTCGCGGAGCACGCGCTCGTATTCCTTCTGGAGCCGCTGGCGTTCGAGGCCCACGTCGATGAGCCCTTCGAGCGGCAGGAAGATCTCGTGCTGGCGAACCACCGCCGCGGCGACGATCTTCGGCTTCGCCACGTTGGGTCCCACGTCGAGCGACTCCCCCTTCGCGAGCAGGAGGATCAGATCGCTCTGCCGGCGGAGCGACTCCGCCTCCTCGCCCGTCGCGCGGATGAGGATCGGCGCCTTTCGGGCCGGCGGAATGTTCATCTCGGAGCGGAGATTCCGCACCGCGCCCACGACCTCCTTCAGGAGCGCCATGCGCGCCTCCGCCTCCGGATGGGAGGCGCCGCGCGCGGGCACGGGCCACTCGGCCACCGCCACGTCCCCGTTCGTTCCGGGGAGCGCATGCCAGAGTTCCTCCGTGAGGAACGGCATGAAGGGATGGAGCATGCGCAGCACCTGGCTGAAGACCGTCTGGATCGTCGTCCGCACCGCGATCGCGTCGGGCGTGTCGGCCGCCGCGTAGAGGCGCGGCTTGGCCATTTCCAGGTACCAGTCGCAGAACTCCCGCCAGGTGAAGTCGTAGAGATCCTTCGCCGCGTCGCCGATCCGGAAGGCGCGCAGATTCTTCGTCGTCGACCGGACCGTGGCGGCAAGCGTGCTCAGGATCCAGAGATCGTCGTCGGTGTAGTGCGCCTTCGCCTTCGCCTCGTCGGGCGTGAAGCCGTCGAGATGCGGATGCACCAGGCGGAACGCGTTCCAGAGCTTGTTCGTGAAGTGGCGGCCGAGATCCACCTTCTCGTCGGAGAAGCCGTGGATGTCGTTCCCCTGCGGCGACAGGAGAATGAGCGTGTAGCGCAGCGAGTCGGCGCCGAAGCGGTCCATCAGCTCGATCGGATCGCTCGAGTTGCCGAGCGACTTCGAGAGCTTCCGCCCCTGCGCGTCGCGCACGATGCCGTGGAGGAAGACCACCGGGAACGGGCAGCTCCCCATGAACTCGTACCCCGCCATCACCATGCGCGCGACCCAGAAGAAGATGATGTCGGGCCCCGTCACCATGACGCTCGAGGGGTAGAAGCGCTTCAAGTCCTCCGTCTGCTCCGGCCAGCCGAGCGTGGAGAAGGGCCAGAGCCAGGAGGAGAACCAGGTGTCGAGCACGTCGGGGTCCTGCGCGAGCGCGGTCCCGCCGCACTTGGGACAGGCGCGCGGCGTCTCCACTTCCACGATCTCGGTCTTGCACCCCTCGCAGGTCCAGACGGGCACGCGATGCCCCCACCAGAGCTGCCGCGAGATGCACCAGTCGCGGATCCCCTCGAGCCAGCGCAGGTAGACCTTCTCCCAGCGCCGCGGGAGGATCGTCAACTCGCCGCTCTCGATGGCGGCGTAGGCCGGCTCGGCGAGCGGCTTCATCTTCACGAACCACTGGAGCGAGAGGTAGGGCTCGACGATCGTGTCGCAGCGGTCGCAGTGCCCCACCGAATGGCGATGCGGCTCCACGCGGGCCAGCAGGCCGCGATCCTTCAACGCCTCCACGATCCGCTGCCGCGCTTCCTCCCGCGAGAGCCCCTGGAAGCCGCCGGCGTTCTCGTTCATCACGGCGCCTTCGTCCATGATCGTCACGAACGGAAGATCGTGCCGCTTCGCCATCTCGAAGTCGTTCGGGTCGTGCGACGGCGTGATCTTCACCGCGCCGGTCCCGAACTTGGGATCGACCGATTCGTCGAGGATGATCGGGATCTCGCGGCCCAGGAACGGCAGGACGAGCGTCTTCCCGTGGAGCGGCTCGTAGCGCCGGTCGCCCGGGTGGACCGCCACCGCCACGTCGCCGAGCATCGTCTCGGGGCGCGTCGTCGCGACCGTCACGCTCTTCTTCGAGTCTTTGATCGGATACTGGATGTGGAAGAGTTTTCCGTCCGTGTCGACGTGATTCACTTCCTCGTCGGAGAGCGCGGTCCGGCAGCGCGGGCACCAGTTGATGATCCGGTTGCCGCGGTAGATGAGCCCCTTCTTGTAGAGGCGGACGAAGACCTCGCGCACGGCGAGCGAGAGCCCTTCGTCCATCGTGAAGCGCTCGCGCGACCAGTCGACGGAATCGCCGAGCCGCTTCATCTGTTCGGTGATCCGCGCGTGGTAGGTCGACTTCCAGCGCCACGTCTCCTCCACGAACGCCTCGCGCCCGAGGTCGTGCCGCGTCTTCCCCTGCTCGGCGAGCCGCTTCTCCACCACGTTCTGCGTGGCGATGCCGGCGTGGTCGGTCCCGGGGAGCCAGAGCGTCGGCTCGCCCATCATCCGGTGCCAGCGCGTCAGGAGGTCCTGGATGGTGTGGTCGAAGGTGTGCCCGAAGTGGAGGCTCCCCGTCACGTTCGGGGGCGGGATCAGGATCACGAAGGGCGGCCCGTCGCCGTCCTTGGGCGCGAAGTAGCCGCGCTCCTGCCAGTGCGCGTACCAGCGGCGCTCCACCTCGTTCGGATCGTAGTTCTTGGGAAGTTCGGTGCGGCTCATCGTCCCTCGAAGCGGACTGGGGGTCGTGCGCGGGCCCTCCCGCACGTCGGCGCTAACTTCCGCCATTCCAAGAGAATGAGGAAATGTAGCATAGGGGTTTCGAGGGGTCAAACGGGCGGTCCGCCGGGGCGGCGCGGGGCGTGTCGCGCGGGGGGCGAAAGGAGGGCCTAAAGCCGCCGCGGGTTGGGGCCGATCCTTCTCTAGGTTCGGGAGAGCGCCGGGGCGCCTCTTCCATCGGATCGACTCCCACGAGGTAACCGCCGTGATTCCAATGGACTCAGCATTTCCCTTCATGCGTCGCGCGATCGGCTCGCTCGCGGCCGCGGGCGTGTTGCTCGCCGCCGCGTCGATTGCCCGACCCGCCGAGGCGCAGACGCTCGACGCGAGGCGGCTCGGCATGGGCGGCGTCGTCACGAGCGACATGGCCGCGGCCCGCGGGGCCAACCTCGCCTTTCGCGCGGTGCCGAAGGGACGTAGCCACGGGAGCATCCCGCTCCCGCTCGGCCTCATCCAGTTCGCCTCGGATACGCCCGAGTTCGATCCCGACTCGCCCGACTTCAACGTCTTCGAGATCGCCGATCTCATCACGAACCCTCCCCTGACGCTCTCGCTCAGCCGGCCCGATCCGGTCTCGAGCGACATCTCGATCTACATCGCCCGGGACTCGCTGAGCATCGATCTCGAGGATCTACGCCGCATCGTGCCCGAGTCTTCCCTGCAGAACGGCGGCGTCACGCATCTCCCCGGCGTCGGCTTCGGATTCCGGAACGCGTTCGCGCAGATGGTGCCGGTCGTCCATGTGCAGAACGAACTCAACCTCGACGACGCGCTCCGGTCGGTCCTCCGGGACGCGGAGCCCTTCACGACGCGCACGCGCTACGGCCTCGCCGACGCGGGCGTGGCGCAGGGCGCGATCTCCTTCCAAGCGGGGCTCGCCTACCGCGTCTATCACAAGACCGCGCCGGGCGAGGGCGAGGAGGAGGACGAGGGGAACGAAGACCCGCGGCGGAACGGCTCGACCTCGCTCTACCTCGGCGCCGGGCCGAAATACCTCTACGGCGTGGCCTTCGGCGACGTCCGCGGCTTCGGCGGCGCGACGACCGGCGACACGCTCTTCGGGAGCGGCGACCCGGTGGCGATCGACGTGGCGGCGCGGACGCGGCACGCGATCGTGGGCGGCGACGGCGGCGCCGGGCACGGCACGGGCGCCGACGTGGGCGTGGTCCTCTACCACCGGAATTTCGAGTTCGGGATCGGCATGAACGATCTCGGGAGCGAGATCGACTGGAAGGTGACCGAGCGGCGCCACGTCTACAGCGACTCGCTGAACGAGTTCACGACGACGGAGGTCGCCTCCGACCGCGAGTTCACGAGCCGCATTCCGGTGACCACGACGATCAATGTCGCGAAGCGGTTCGGCGACACCACCGTGGCGGCCGACATCGTGGACGGCCCGATCTCGACGTCGATCCACCTCGGCGCGGAGATCTGGATGGGGATGCTGGCGGTCCGCGCCGGCACCTATCGCGACGCGAACGACCAGTGGCAGGGCGCCCTGGGGGGCGGAATCAAGTTCAGCCGGATCGGCCTCGATTTGGCGATCGCCACCCACCAACGCTACGTCGAAGAGAAGCGCGCGGTCGAAATGGCCATGTCGCTCACGCTCTACTAGGAGACCGCCATGCGACGCCTCGGAACCATCCTATTCGCGCTGGCGCTCGTGACGGCGGGCTGCGGCGACCGGAGCCTCATCCTCACGGTCAACGTCCTGTCGTTCCTCGATCCCTCGGAAGTCTCGACGAACTACTCGGTGCCGGGCGGGCTCCCGTCGGTGACGGTCGACGTGGCCGACGAGACGGTGAACCTGCTGCAGGGGGTGGAGGACGTCACCGACATCGCGTCGGCGACGCTCGACATCGCGGCCACCTTCGACAACCAGACGGGGACGGCGACGGGAACGCTTCTCTTCTACGCCGTGCCGAGCGACTCGGCGTCCCCCTTCACGTCGGCGCCCATCGCCTCGATCCCCATCTCCCTCACGCCCGGGACGATCACGAACGTGAGCACGCGGGTCTCCTCCGACGCGCTGGCGGAGGCGCTCGTGAGCGACCGGGCGCGGATCGGCCTTCGCATCGCGCTCGACACGTCGGCCACGCCGGTGATCGGGACCGTCTCGGGGACGGAGACCCTCACGCAGCTCCTGGCGACGGTGGTGACGAAGAAGCAGCTCTAGCCGCGCGCCGCCGTCTCACCCTCGCCGGCCGCGCGACCCGCGCCACCGTCCCCCGCACGGCGCCCTAGCGGACGCGGCGGTGATTCGTCAGGAGCATCTCGCAGACCACCGGACCGGGATCGAACGGGATCGCCTCGCGCGATTTCGCCTGCGGATTCCGCACCTCCCGGATCTGGATCGAAATCCCCTGCGCCTGGGCTAGCGCCGCGTTCTTGATCTCCTTCTCGGTCACCGCGTGGTAGCCCTCGGGCGTGAAGAGGACCGCCGCCGAGCCGAACGCCCAGTTCTCCCCGCTCGGCTGCTTCTGCGTCTGGGTCATCCAGTAGAGGTCCTTCCAGACCCGGCCGTAGAACGCGCGGATCGAGTCCTGCGGCCCCGGGACCCAGTACGCCCGCACCCTCGCGTTCGCGTCGTCGAGCCCGCTCGCCGTCATCCACTCGGCGATGCCGGCCGACTCGCGCATCGAGAGAACCGCGCTCGGCGGCACCGGGAAGCGCTCCCACTCCGAAAGCAGGAGCCGCATCGGGCTCTCCTTGTTCCCTTCGCGCAGGGTGCGCAGCGCGGCCTTGTCGTCGCCGCTCAGCATCTGGTAGGTCGCGAGCGCCGTCCGATAGGAGGCGGAGTCGGGCGCGAGCGCCACCGCCTTGCCCGCCGCCTCGAGCGCCTGCGGAAGTTCGGAGCGCTTCGGGTCGATCGCCAGCTTGTCGTAGATCGGCTCGAAGAGACCGTGGACGAGCGCTTTCCAGTAGTAGAGTTCCGCGTTCTTCGGCTCGCGCTTGACGGCGTAGTCGAGGCGCACCAGACAGTCGGCCACCTTCGCCTTCGAGGCGGCGGCGCGCGCGAAGTGGTCGAGCGGCATCCCGGTCGAGTCGACGGGCTGCGGCTGCGGCGTGAGCGCTTCCTCCGCCAGCCGGAGCTTCACGAAGATGAGCACGGCCGGCACGTCGTTCTTGTGCTTCGTCAGGAAGTCGCTCGTCTTCGCCCGGGCCGCGACGACGATCTTCGTGAGCGATTCCTGGCTGCTCGGCGTGAAGCCGCGAACGAGCGAGTCGGCCAGGGCGCGTTCCTTCGCCAGCTCCTTCAGCGACGCCGGCTCGCGCGAGCACGCGCCGAGCACGAGCGTCAGGGCCGCTGCGATCCCCAAGACCGGGGCCATCCATGAGCGACGCACGACACCTCCCGCGTTGCGGTTCCTTCGAGACTCCCCTAGGATCAGGAGCCGATGAGTGACGTCTTGAACACGCCCTCCGCGAACGAGGCGAGCGGGTTGCTCGACCGGGAGCGGGTGCTGGCGCTACTCCACGAGTACACCGAGGGGCCGGGCCTCCGCAAGCACGCATACGCGGTGGAGGCGGCCATGCGGGCGTACGCCCTTCGAGGGGGGCACGACGAGGCCCTCTGGGGCGCGGCGGGGCTCCTCCACGACATGGACTACGAGAAGCACCCGACGCCGGAGGAGCATCCCCGCGTCGGGTGCGGGATCTTGGAGTCGCGCGGCTATCCGCCCGCGCTGATCGAGGCGATCTGGGGGCACGCGACCTACAGCGGCGTGCCTCGCGTGACGCCGATGGCCAAGACCCTCTTCGCGGTGGACGAACTCTGCGGGCTCATCACGGCGACGGCGCTCGTGATGCCGAGCAAGCGACTCGCCGACGTCACGACGGAGTCGGTGGTGCGGAAGATGCGGACCAAGGGATTCGCCCGGTCCGTGAATCGCGACGAAATCGAACAGGGCGCCGCCGACCTCGGCGTTCCTCTGGAGGAACACGTGACCTTCGTACTCACCGCCATGCAGGGCGCCGCCGAGCGCCTCGGCCTATGAGCCCCGCCAAGAAGAAGCCCGCGAAGCGGGCCAGCCGTCGGCGGCTTCGCCCCGGCACGCCCGACGTGGCCGCGCTGACGCGCTTCCTCCACTCGATCGGCGTCGACACCGAGCACGACGAGGAGTACTCCCTCACCGCGCCGCTCCTGGCGGAATTGCTCTTCGAGCGGACGAGCGGCCTTCGCGACGAGCCGCCGACGCTTCGTCCGCTTCCCTACCGCGGCCGCGCCGGCGAGACGGTGGCGATCGAGTCGATGTACTTCTACGGGCTCTGCCCGCACCACCTCGTCCCCTACTTCGGCGAGGTCTCGGTTCGCTACGTTCCGCGCCAGCGCCTCTGCGGCGCCGGGGCGCTCGTCCGCGCCGTCCGCGCGCTCGCGACCGTGCCGCGGCTCCAGGAGGACCTCACGCAGGAGATCGCCGACCTGGTCGAGCGCACGCTGGAACCGCGCGGCGTCTACGTCCACGCGGCGGCGCGCCATCTCTGCATGGAGCTCCGCGGGGCCGAAGGGCGCGCGCGACTGGTGACCGAAGCGCGACGGGGCGAGCCGATCATCGCGGCCGGCGAGGGCGGGTCGGCCCGGCGCCGCCGGTAGCGGCGTGGCCTCGATCTCCATTCTCCTCCCGACTCGCGACCGCCCGGCGTTCCTCCTCGAGGCGCTCCAGACGGTCCGCCAGCAGACGCACGCGGAGTTGGAGTTGATTCTCGTGCGGGACGGCGGCGCGCCCCTCGCCGACGACGCCCGCGCGATTCTCGACTCGCTCGAGTTCCCCGTGACGGTGGTGGAGCACGACGGCGAGCCCGAAGGCGCGGCGCAGAGCCGCAATCGCGGCGTGGCGCGCGCGCGGGGCGACGCGATCGCCTTCCTCGACGACGACGACCTTTGGGAGCCCCGCCACACGGCCACCCTCGCGAAGGCGCTCGACGTCGATCCCGCCGCCGACGTGGTCTACGCCGACGCGCGGATCGAGCGACTCGACACGGGTCAGGTGCGCCGCATCGGCCGCGACTTCGACGCGGGCCTCTTCGGGCGGGACGGTTTCATACCGCCGAGTTCGATGGCCGCCCGACTCGGCGCCTTCGAGCGCTTCGGCATCTTCGATCCCGCGTTCACCTACTCCGAGGATTGGGAGTGGCTGATCCGCGTCCACCGCGGCGGCGGGAAGTTGAAGCGCGTGCGCGGCGAGACGGTGACCATCCGCATCCACGAAGGCGGACTCTCGGCCCTCTCCCCCGATCGCATGGCCGAGCGGCGGCGCTGCCTCGCGCTCCTGGCCGAGCGGCACGGACTCGGGCCGATCGAACCGAAGACCTTCTGGGAGGTCGCGGCCACGGCATGACCCGGACGGCGCCGAAGTCGCGGACCCCTCGCGCGGCGAAGCGTGCGTCCGCCGCCGCCCCCGCGCGGCTCGACGTCGTGATCGTCGGCGCCGGCGTCGCCGGCCTGTCGACCGCGCTCTGGCTCCGCGATTTCGGCCTCGACGCGCTCCTGATCGAGGAGTCGAACCGGCCGGGCGGGCAGGTCCACGAGATCCACGCCGCCATTCCCAACTACCTCGCGACCTTCGGCTGGGACGGCGCGCGCCTGGCGGGCGCGGCGCTCTCCGACGCGCGCGCGGCGGGACTCTCGATCCTGGTCGGCGCACGAATCACGCGCGTCTCGACGAGCGGACGCTGGGTGGAGCGCGCGGCCGACGACGCGGGAGGCGCGGTCCGGATTCCGGCGCGGGCGCTGGTGCTGGCCACGGGGCTTCGGCGGCGGTCGCTGGGGGTGCCCGGTGAGGCGTCGCTCCTGGGCCGCGGCGTATCGCACTCGGCGAATCGCGATCGCGACCGCTACGCCGGGAAGCCGGTGGTGGTGGTCGGCGGCGGCACGGCCGCCGTGGAGGACGCGTTGCTCTGCGCGGAGCGAGGGTCGGAGGTCACGCTGCTCCATCGATCGGCCGCGTTCCGCGCGCGCGAGGACTTCCTCGAGCGTGCGCGCGCCGACGCACGAATCCGGTTCGTGACGAACGCCGCGGTGACAGCCATCGAGGGCGCCGACGAAGTCGCGGCGGTGACCTACCGCGCGCGCGGCGGGCGTGCGGACGTACGCGTTCCCTGCGCCGGCGTCTTCGTCCGAATCGGCTGGGAGCCGCGAACGGAATTGGTCCGGACGCAATTGCGCTGCGACCGCGGCGGCTTCAT
>DASTSZ010000326.1:0-2936 GCA_035760425.1 Candidatus Eiseniibacteriota bacterium
GGCCACGTCGACGTCGCCGTGCACGGTGGTGACGTGGACCTGTCCGCGCGTCCCTTCGACCGCCACGTCGGTATGGGTGCCGGAGACTTCGAGATTCATCCAGGCCGGCGCGGTGATGTGGATGTCGGTGCTTCGCTGCGCCTTGGGCGAGGTGGTCGTCTTGATGAGGAGCGCGCCGTCGATCGCCTTGATCCAGACCTTGTCCAACTCGGAGTGGGTCGCCTCGATCCGCACCGCGTCCTTGCCCCAGGTCTGGATGACGACCGAGCCGGCGTAGTTGGCGACGCGAAGCGTCGTGCCGCGAGGCACGGCGAACGTCGTGTCGGCGTCGCTCGCGAGAGTGAACGCGGTGATGGCGGCGAGTGTGATCGAGGCGAGCATCCGGTTCTCCCTATTCGGCTCCGCCCGCGAGGGCCACGGCCCGGCGCAGGAGGCGTAGTTGGCGATCCCTCATCGCTTCGAGATGGGCTTGGATGTACGGGTTGCGGGGGTCGGCTTCCAGGGCGCGGCTCGCCTCGTCGACGGCGCCCTCCACGCTCGTGAGACTCTCCTCGAGCGCGTGGAGCGTCTCGGGGTCGATCGCGTCGCGCCGCTCCTCGAGCAGTTTCTTCAGCTGGCCGATCTCGTCGCGCGCGGCGTCCACGGTCGCGCTGGAGGCGGGAAGGGCCCGCACGCGGCTCGAACTCGACGCCCGGCCGGACCCGGCCATGCGTCCGCGCGCGGCGAGGTCGCCCGCGAGCCAGAGCCCCGCGGCGGAGATCGCGACGAGCGCGATCGCGGCCGTGGCGAGCTGCGGAATGGAGAAGGTGAAACGGGAGGCGCCCCAGTCCCGGCGGGGCGCCGCGACGAGGGGGCGGGAGGCGGCGGCCGGCAGGTCGCGAATGCGCGCCTCGATGCCGGGCCAGAGATCGCTGCCGACGCCGATCGACGCGTCGAGTTCGCGGAGGCCGCGGGCGCGGCCCACGAGTTCCCGGAGGTCGTTCAGGACGGCCGCGCAACCGGCGCAGCCGTCGAGATGGTCCTCGATCTCACGCCGCTCGGACGGCGAGAGCGTGCCGTCGAGGTACTCCGAGAGCCGGTCGGTCCATCGGTCGCTCATCGGCGCGTCCCCCTCGGTTCGTCGTTCATGGTCGCTCATCGGGTCAGGTGTCCGCGCAGAATCATCCGCGCTCGGTGCAATTGCGCCTTCGACGTTCCGGAGGTGACGCCCATCAGCTCGCCGATCTCCTCGTGCGTGAAGCCCTCCATGTCGTGGAGCACGAAGACCGCGCGCGCGCCGGGCGGGAGCTTCTCGATCGCCCGCTCCACGTCGATGTCGGCGTGGTCCGTCCGGTGGCGCCCGGGCATCTCGTCGAGCGTGTCCTCGTCCGAGACGAACCGCTCCCGCTCCGTCCGGAGCGAGGCGCGGCGTTGAAGGACGACGTTCACGGCCACCCGGTGGAGCCAGGTGCCGAAGGCCGACTCGCCCCGGAAGGTGCCGAGCTTCTGCCAGGCGCGGACGAAGATGTCCTGGGTCACGTCGGGGGCGTGCTCGGAGCCCATCATGCGGCGGACGAGCCCGGCCACGCGCGAAACGTGCGTTCGGTAGAGCCGCTCGAACGCGCGCAAATCGCCGCGCTGGGCGCGCGACACATCCTCCGGCTCGGCGCCTACGATCGTGGGCGCGACCAGCGTTGTCGGTGGCGTACTTCCCTCCCCCCGGGGGACCTTCGGTACGATTCGTGGGATAGGTCGGGACGCCATGAAGGTTGGAACCCCGGCCCGGCCGACACGCTCCCGGGACCCCCCGACTCTACGGGGTCTCGGGGCCGGAACAAAGAAGGGAGGCGGCCGAAGCCGCCTCCCGAAGGTGCCTGAATTGGCCGGGGGAGCCCCCCCGGGACTACCGGCCGTCGCCGTCGAGCAGGTTTCCGAGGCCCCCGAGGAGCGACCCCTCCTCGCGCCGCCCGCCGCCCGTCTGGGGCGCCGCGGCGTAGATCCGGCTGGCGAGCCGGCTGAAGGGGAGCGACTGGAGCCAAATCCGCCCCGGCCCCCGCAGGGTGGCGAAGAAGAGCCCTTCGCCGCCGAAGAGCGCGCTCTTCAGCTTCCCGACGTACTGGATGTCGTAGGAGACGCTCGGCTGCATGGCCACGATGCAGCCCGTGTCGACGCGAAGCACGTCGGCCGGTCCGAGCGTCCTTTCCTCGAGCGTGCCGCCGGCGTGGCAGAAGACCCAGCCGTCGCCCGTCAGCCGCTGCATGATGAATCCTTCGCCGCCGAAGAGGCCTGCGCCGAAGCGCCGGTTGAACGCGATGCCGACCGAGACGCCTTTCGCGGCCGCGAGGAACGAGTCCTTCTGCGCGATGATCTCCCCGCCCAGGTCCTTCAGGTGGAGGGGCTGGATCTTGCCGGGGTAGGGGGCCGCGAATGCCGCCGCCCGCCGCTCGGTCCCTTCGTTGTGGAAGACCGTCATGAAGAGCGACTCGCCCGTCAGGAGCCGCTTCCCGGCGCCGACGAGCTTGCCCATGAAGCCCTTCTGCTGGTCCGATCCGTCGCCGAAGATCGTGTCCATCTCGATCCCCTGCTCCAGATACATCATGCCGCCGGCTTCGGCGATGGCCGCCTCGCCCGGATCGAGAAGGATCCGAACGAACTGCATGTCGTCGCCGAGAATCTCGTAGTCCACCTCGTGCATCGTCGCCATTTCTTGGTTTTCCTCCCCTGGTCGAGGCGCCCGAACCGACGGGCCCTTGTCACCCGCGACCAAACCTACCATTCTTACGGCGATTCGGTCCCCGGTGTTTCAGAAGGAGGTGCGATGTCTCGTAATGCGAGTGGCGCTCGACGGTTGGCGGCAGCGGCCGCGTTCCTCACCATCCTCGCCGCCGCGGGCGCGTCGGCGCAGCCGCGGGAGAAGAGCCCGCCGCGGTCGTCGCGCGCGGGAACGCCCGCGATGG
>DASTSZ010000327.1:0-3366 GCA_035760425.1 Candidatus Eiseniibacteriota bacterium
GTCTGCCGGTCCCTTCGCCTCGATTCCGAGGCGAAGGAAGCGGCCGACAAGGCGCGGGCCGCCCAGGTCCGTCCGAACGCGTCCGGGCTCTCTCTCTTCCAGGGCGACGGGCGCTAGCGGCCGCCGGCCCCGGCGGCTCCCCCTCGCTCCCGCCGGCCCTCTCCGGGACCGGCTCAAATCCGTCCATTTCAGGAACCTGGCCGTCCACCCGGGGTAACAGAGCGTGAACCCGGAGGACGACGACGTGCCACTGGAGCTAGTCCGATTGAAACGGCTCGACACCCTGGCCGAGCTGAGCGACGAAGACGTCATGGAGCGCTGCGCCACGGGCTCCGAGATCGCCTTCCGCGCGCTCGTGAAGCGCTACCGCGGCCGGATCATGAATCTCGTCTCCCGGTTCATCAACGATCGCGACCGCGCGGAAGAGATTTCGCAGGAGGTCTTCCTGCGCGTGTTCAGGAACCGCGAGCGCTACCGCAAGAGCGGCAAGTTCTCGACGTGGATTTTCACGATCGCCGTCAATTTGACGAAGAACGAAATCCGGAGCCGGGTTCGCCATAAGGGGACCTTCAGCCTCGACGCCCTGGAAGAAGAGACCGGGGGCCAAGGGCTGCCGTTTCCGGACACGAATCCCCTCCCCGACGAAGACCTCGGACGCGGCGAGATCCGCGAAAAGGTCGCCGACGCGCTCCGCAAACTTCCCCCTCGTTATCGCGAGGCGGTGGTGCTTCGGGACGTCGAGGGAATGAGCTACGAAGAGGTGGGGCAGATCCTCGGCATCCCCGGCGGGACGGTGCGATCGCGCATCAACCGCGCCCGGCTGATGCTGAAGGAACGGCTCAAGCCCTTCCTGACCCTGGAGGACGTATGAACTGCCGGAGTGCCGAATCGCTTTTCTCCGCGTTTCTCGACGATGAGCTGACGCAGGCCGAGAGGCGCTATTTCGAATCCCATCTGCTCGGCTGCCGCCGCTGCTCGCAGTCGGTCCGCGAGTTGAAGAGCGCCATGGCGCTCGTCACCGACGCGGTGACCGCGTCGAGCGTCGAGACGAGCCCCCACTTCGAGGACGATCTCATGGATCGCATCCGATCCGGCGAGGCGATGCGCCCCACCGTGATCGAATGGATCCAGAGCTTCCTCGTGCCCGACCGTCTCCGCCCCGTCTTCCTCGCCGGCGCCAGCGCCTGCGCGGTGGTCGCCGCGGTCCTCGTGTTCCAGGGCGGCTATCTGACGGGCGGCGCGAACGGCCCCGCGATGGCGTCGAAGCCGACGCCGTCGACCGACGCGCCGGTCGTGGCGAGCACCACGACCTCCGAGCCGGCGCCCGCGGCGACGCACGACGCCTCGGCGCCGACGACGCTCGCCGACGCCACGCCTCGGCCCGCCGCGCGAAAGGCCGCGCCGACGACGAACGAAGGCAATGGCATCGTGGAGATCGCCGACCGCGTCGTCCCCGCCGCCGGCGGCGACGAGACCTCCGGCGTCCCGAATCCCGAATCGCAGTTCGTCGACGAATACGTGAACGACAACTTCTTCCTGCAGCGCGGCGGGGTCGCCAACGATCCGCAGCAGCCGTCGCTCGTACCCGTCTCGGACAAGGGCTCCGATGGCGTGTACATCGAGTTCTAGCCGCATCCTCCCAGAGCGCGGCGTGGTCCTCCCGGCCCGCCGCGCTGCGGCTTTTCTCCTCGGCGTTCTCCTCCTCGGCGCCGCGCCGTCCGCGCGCGCCATCGACGATCCGAAACCGATCCGTGAAGAGGAAGCGGGCATCCTGAACGGCGTCGACGCCGCCAACCAGAGCGTCGTCACCGTCGTCGGCTACCCGATGCGCTACGGCCCGCCGCGCCCCGGCCACAAACTGAAGCGCCTCATCGGCACGGCCGTCGTCTCCGGCGAACATCGCATCATCACCACCGCGAGCATGGCGCTCCCGGGCGGGACGCTCGGCGTCCTTCTGGGGAAGGGGATCGAGCGCGAAGCGCGCCTCCTCGGCGTCGACCGCAAGTCGAACCTCGCGCTCTTCGAAGTCCCCGACGCCGAGTTGACCGCGCTCCGCCGCGCCTCGCCCCGTTCGCTCGCGGTCGGCGCGTGGGTCGCCGTCATCTCGAACGTCTCCATCACGCACCCGCAGGCCGCGCTCGGCCGCGTGGCGGGACGGGGCGAGCGGATCGACTTCCCGCTCGCGGGCGAGATCGTGGAGATCGACGCGCCGAGCTACCTGGGGGCCACCGGCGCCGCCGTCTTGAACGAGGAAGGCGATTGGGTCGGAGTCGTCGTCGGCCGCGCCGCCGCGGGCCCCGCGCCGAGCGCGAACGCGCCGGGCGGTCCCTCGCGCGTCGACGAGCCCCAGCAGCCGAACAGCGTTCTTCTCGCGCTCCCGGTCGATCAGGTCGACCGGATCGCCGCCGATCTGGCCGAGCACGGCGCCGTGCGCCAGGCCTTCCTCGGCGTCGGCCTGCGCGTCGATCCCAACGACACGCTCGGCGTGCGCGTGATGAAGGTGGCGCCCGGGAGCCCCGCGGAATCGGCGGGGATCCAGGTGGGCGACCGCATTCTCGCCATCGAAGGTTCGGAGATGAGGACCAGCGAGGAGATCACCTCGATCGTGCGCGGCATGCGCCCGGGCGACGAGATCTCGCTGACGATCCTCCGCGACGCCGAGATCAAGCCGCTCGTCGCCACGCTCGGCGCCGCGGCGGCCGACGCCGTCCCCGGCGCCGCCACGCGCGACGCGGAAATTCGCGCGATCCGAGAAAACCTCGAGCGTCTCCGCGACGAATCGCGCCGGCTCGAGGATCGCCTGAAGACCCTCGAAACCCCGCGCCGCTAGTCCCCCCTGCCGCCGTGTGGTAGCCTGCGGGCCGCCATGCGCTCTTGGCGTTTCGCCCTCTTCCTCGTCCTTCTCGTCACCTCGGCCGCGTTCGTTTCCTGCGGCGGCCGCCCCTTCGCGGACGGCTCGAGCCGCGAACTCACCGTCGTCACCACGCTCCCGCCCGACGCGCCGGAGATCGTTCTTCTTCGCGCCGTCGTGGAGCGGACCGCCATCCGCATCGACGACGAGAAGGCCTACGTGCTCCAGGTCGTCTCGCCCGAGGACCCGCGCGGCTACCGCGCGCGAAACGTCGTGGTGGTCGGCTACGGGCCCGCGAGCGCGGTGCCGAAGCCGGCGCGGCGGCTCCACGAGGCGCTCACGGAAGGGAAGAGCCGCGCGGTCTATCAATTCACGCCCGATCTCTGGCTCCGCGGGCAAGCGGCCGGCATCATCTGGACCGAGACGCGCGAGGCGTGGGTCCCCGCCGTGGCGGCGGAGCAGAACCGGCTCTTCCAGGCGCTCGACCGCGCCACCTTCGCCGGCGTGCGCGAGCG
>DASTSZ010000328.1:0-2151 GCA_035760425.1 Candidatus Eiseniibacteriota bacterium
ACCTATCGCGCGCGCCAGCAGATTCGCGCCGGCTATCTGATGAGCGACGTGACGGTGTTGAAGAGCGTCACGCTGGCCGGCGGCGCCCGCTATGAGGTCTCGGAGCAGGCGGTCGAGTCGAAGAGTCCCTTCGTCACGAACGCGCGCGAGACCGACGCCCGGCTTCGGACCGACGACATCCTGCCGGCGGTGAATCTCACCTGGCGCACCACGGCGAATCTCAATCTCCGCGCCGCCTTCAGCAAGACGCTGAACCGGCCCGAGCTGCGCGAACTCTCGCCCTTCGACATGTACAACTACGAGATGGGCATCTCCGAAGCGGGGAATCCCACGCTTCAGGCGACGACGATCGAGTCCTACGACACGCGCGCGGAGTTCTTCCCGGCGCCCGGCGAGGTCTTCGCGGTCAGCGTCTTCCGAAAGGCGCTCGCGCGGCCGATCGAGAGTTCGCTCCAAGCGGCCGGCGGCAACAAGCTGCGCATTCCCGTGAACGGCCGCGACGGCCGGCTCCGGGGCTTCGAACTGGAAGCGCGCAGCGCCCTCGCCCGCGTCTCCCGACACCTTCGGCGCCTGGCGGCGAGCGCGAATTACAGCCGCGTCGAATCGAAGGCGCGGCTTCGCTCCTCGCTCGACGACGCCGGCATTCCCGTCTACACGGAGGCGCCGCTCCAGGGCCAATCGACCTACGCCCTCAATCTGGGCCTCTACTACGACGACGGCTCGCTCCTCGACGGGGCGCTTCTCTTCGGCGCGTACGGCAAGCGGCTCTCCGAGCGGGGCGTTTCGGGCACGCCCGGCGCGCCGCTCCCGGACGTCTACGAGTATCCGCCGCTGAGCCTCGACGTGACGGTCGGGTGCAAGGTGGCGCGCGGCCTTCGCGCGAAGCTCGCCGTCGAGAACCTCCTCGAGCGGGGCGCCGAATTCCGGCAGCTGGACAAGATCCATCGGCGCACCGACCCGGGCCGTTCCATCTCGCTCTCCATCAGCAGTGGGCAGCGGTAGCGGACGCGACGTGACGCCTCGCCGGCTGAAGACTTGGGTCGCGTCCGGGCTGCTCGCGGTGGCCGCGGTGCTGGTCATGGTGCTCACGCCGCGATCGGGGGAAACGGACCGGCGCGCCGGCGCGCGGCAGGAGCCCGCGGCGCAGGGGTCGCGCGGGGGCGATGCGATCACCACGACGTCTGGCGACGCCATGCGCACGACGCTCGGTGATCCTACCCCCGCGACCCCCGCGCCCAACGCCGTCTCGGGGTCGGCGCTGGTGGAGACGGGCCGCGTCCGCTCCGCCGAAGCCTCCACTCTCACGCCCCTCCAGCGCGCGCCCGGCTACTACCCGCCCGCCGACCCCGAGTCCGCGTCGGTGCGACTCGGCCGCCGCGAGGCGCCGGAGATCGCCGATCTCTTCCAGGGCGGCGCCGCCTCGATGGACGACTTCGGCAGGCGAATCGTCGCCGCGCTGAGCGCGAACGACGCACGCTCCCTCCACGCGCTTCGCGTCACGCGCGGCGAATTCGAGACGATTCTCTGGCGGGAATTCCCGGAGAGCCGGCCGGTCACGAACATCCAGGCGGAGGACGCCTGGTCCATCTCCGAGCCGCGCAGTCTCTCCGCCGCGAACCGCCTGCTCGGCGCGTTCGCCGGGCGGCGGCTCCGCTTCCTCACGATCGAGACCTCGCGCGTTCAGACCTTCACGAACTTCCTCCTCCATCGCGATGTGACGATCGTCGCCGTGGATGAGGGGACCGCCGAGATCCACCGCATCGCGCTCGCACCGACCGTGGCCGAGCGGAAGGGGCGCTTCAAGGCGCTCCTCTATCGTGACTGATCGCCGCCGCGTGGCCGACGCGATGGAGCGCCATCGCCGCGAGGCCCGTCGCCGTAACCAACTCTTCAGATCGGCTCCATCACCCTGTTACGCGCGAGAGGTAGAGTCCCGCTCGTGGTCGTCGACGTCGTGCACGCCTCACACGACGGACGAAGACCTCGCTCCGCGAGCGCTGGATGTCGCGTATCGCCTGGTCGCCGCCTCGTAACGAAGTGCCCTCCTGCCCAAGGCACGGAACGGGACGCGAGCGACAGGAGCGGGACGGACGGGCCGGCATCGCGGTTCCAAAACGTACGACCCCGCCTTCGACACGGGAGGGCGGGTCA
>DASTSZ010000329.1:0-12148 GCA_035760425.1 Candidatus Eiseniibacteriota bacterium
CGCTGGGCAGGAGTTCGATCCGAGTATCGGCGCCATTACGACGCCGATCTACCAGACCTCTACGTACGTGCAGGAGGAGCTGGGCAAGCACCGCGGCTTCGAGTACGCGCGCACGCAGAACCCGACGCGCCTCGCGCTCGAGCGTTGCCTCGCCACGCTCGAGAAGGGCGAGCGCGGCTTCGCCTTCGGCTCGGGCATGGCCGCCACCACGACCATCACGCAGCTCCTTCGCCCGCGCGACCACGTCTTGGCCTCGAACAACATGTACGGCGGAACCTTCCGCCTCTTCGACCAGGTGGTCTCGCACAACGGCGTGGAATTCACCTACGTGAACACGGCCGACCTCGCCGCCGTCGAGGCCGCGTGGAAGCCGAACACCAAACTTCTCTACGTCGAGACGCCGACCAATCCTTCCATGATCATCTCCGACCTCCGCGGGTTGGCCAAGTTGGCGCGGTCGAAGGGGGCCTGGCTCTGCGTCGACAACACCTTCATGACGCCCTACTTCCAGCGGCCGCTGGAACTCGGCGCCCACGTCGTGCTCCACAGCACCACCAAGTACCTGAACGGCCACAGCGACATGGTCGGCGGGGCGATCGTCTCCAACGAGCCGGCCATCACGGAACGGGTTCAGTTCCTCCAGAACGCGGTCGGCGCCGTGCCGGGGCCGTTCGACTGCTGGCTAGTCCTTCGGGGCCTCAAGACGCTACCGGTCCGGATGGAGCGCCACGACGCGAACGCGCGCGTCATCGCCGCCTGGCTCGCCAAGCATCCGAAGCTCTCCAAGGTCTACTACCCGGGCCTGCCGAACCACCCTGGGCACGAACTTCACCAGCGCCAGGCCTCCGGATTCGGCGGAATGATCGCCTTCGACACCGGGAGCATCGAGCGGGGCGCCCAAGTTCTGAAGGGGACGCGACTCTTCGCCCTGGCCGAGAGTCTGGGCGGCGTGGAGAGCCTCATCAGCCATCCGGCCACCATGACCCATGCGTCGGTCCCCCGGGTGGAGCGGGAGAAGGCTGGGCTAACAGACGGTCTAGTAAGGATTTCCGTAGGCATCGAGGATCTTGCGGATCTGCAGGCCGATCTGGAGCGGGCGCTCTCGGTCCTCTAGCCAAAATCAACCTTGACACCCGCTTGGCCTAGAACGTACCGTCCAGCGCGGTTTCGTTTTGGGAGGCCGTAGGGCTTGTCCCATGGAAGGGATCGAACATTGACGCAGACCACGCCCGGCACCGCTGTTCGCAGTGGTGTTTTGCTTTATTCGGGGTAAGGCTCTGCGGAGGGAAGCCTAATACCTTCGCGATCGTCGGAAATACAACTGGAGGGAGGTGATAGAAGAATGAAGAAGCTTCTTACCGTGGCGCTCGTTTTCGTGTTCGCCCTCGCGCTCGTTTTCGCGCTGGGTTGTAACAAGAAGGAGGAGGCGCCGGCGACGGAGGGCGCTACGAGCGGCATGGAGACCACCACCCCGGCTGATGGCGGGATGGCGACGGATTCCACGGCCATGGCGGCCCCGGATACGGCGGCGGCGACGCACTAAGCGAAGCCATTTCGGTTCGGCCCAGCCGGACCACCGCTACTTGCAATCATCGGGATCTTGCCAATCGCATAGAGTAGCGTGCAGTACTGACGGGAAGCGGACGCCGCGCGGCGACGCTTCCCGTTTCTTTATCCCCGGGCCCGGCGCGCCCGGTCACCACTCACGCGAGGAGCGACGGCCATGGCCGCGGACAATTCGTTCGACGTCGTTTCCGAGGTCGACCTGATGGAGGTGTCGAACGCCATCCAGCAGGCGATCAAGGAGATCCGCCAGCGCTTCGACTTCAAGGGGAGCGTCAGCGACATCACGATCGAGAAGGAGGTCATGACCCTCACCTCGGACGACGAGAACCGGCTGAAGTCGGTGACCGACATCCTCCAGACGAAGCTCGTGAAGCGCGGCGTCTCGCTGAAGGCGCTCGACTACGGCACGATCCAGCCGGCCTCCAAGGGATCGGTCCGCCAGGTCGTGACGATCAAGAAGGGGATCGCCTCCGAGAAGGCGAAGGAGATCGTGAAGTTCATCAAGGGAACGGGCGTGAAGGTCCAGGCGGCCATCCAGGAGGATCAGGTCCGCGTCTCGGGGAAGAAGCGCGACGATCTCCAGACGATCATGCACCAGCTCAAGGCCCAGGACTTCGGCATTGATCTCCAGTTCACGAACTTCCGTTCGAATTAGCCCCCGCGGGGGGAACTCCCTCGCGACGCGGCGCGTATTCGCGCTGGCTCTCGCCGCCGGTCTCGCCGTGGCGATGCTCGCCGGGGCCGGCGCGGGCCGGGCGGACGCGGCCTCGAAGCGCTTCCCCGGGCCGCTCGGCTACGTGAGCGACTTCGCGGAGATCGTCGACGCGGCCTCCGCCGACTCGATCACCACGCTGGCGACCGAGCTTCGCGAGAAGACCGGCGCCGAACTCGCGGTCGTCACGCTTCGCGATCTCGGCGGGGACGAGATCGACCCGGCGGCGACGGCGCTCTTCAAGGAGTGGGGCGTCGGGCGCGCGGGCGAGGACGACGGCGTGCTCATTCTCCTGGCGC
Organism: Candidatus Eiseniibacteriota bacterium; assembly: GCA_035760425.1. Taxonomy (GTDB): domain Bacteria; phylum Eisenbacteria; class RBG-16-71-46; order SZUA-252; family SZUA-252; genus SZUA-252. The sequence continues at coordinate 2,578 of DASTSZ010000329.1, forward strand.
TCGCGGAGCGGAAGGTCCGGATCGAGCCCGGCTACGCGAACGAGGGCGTGCTGCCCGACGGCCGCTGCGGCGCGATCATCCGGCGCGTGATGGGCCCCGATCTCTCAGCCGGGCGCTACGGTCCGGGCCTTCTCGCGGGCGCGCGCGCCGTGGCGGGCGCCATCGCCGCCGAGAAGGGCGTGACGATCACCGGGAGCATCGACCCGTCGGCGGAGGGCGCGAGCACCAAGGAGGCGCCGGCCTGGGTCCTCCTCGTGGTCTTCATCATGCTGGTTCTCCTCGCCTCGGCGATCACGCGCATGGCCTCGCGACTCGGGGGACGCGGGCCCTACCGCGATTGGCGAATGGGCGGGCGCGGCCCGCACGATCCATGGGGCGGGTTCGGCGGCGGCTGGGGCGGCATGGGTGGTTTCGGCGGAGGAGGCGGCGGCGGTGGAGGTGGGGGATTCGGCGGTTTCGGCGGCGGACGCAGCGGCGGCGGCGGCGCGAGCGGAGGGTTCTAGATGAACTGGCGACGATTCGATCCGAAAGAGGCGGCGCGGGAGGCGGTCAACGCCGCGACGAGCGCCGTCGGCGGGCGGCTCGTGAGCGCGACGCTCTATGGGAGCGCGGCCATGGGGACGTTCCATCCCGACCGGTCCGACCTCAATATTGCGTTCGTCTTCTCGGCGCTCGACGCGGTTCTGCTGCGGGACCTCGAGCCCGCGAATCGCGTCTGGCGGAAGAAGCGGCTGGTGCGGCCCCTCCTTCTCACGCCGGAGAGCCTCGCCGCCTCGCGCGACACCTTCCCGCTCGAGTACACGCTCATCGTCGCGCACCACGAGGCGCTCCACGGGCCCGACCCGTTCGCGGGACTCCCGCTCGATCGGGCGGCGCTGCGGTTGCAGGTCGAGCGGACGCTCCGCACGCAGAGTCTCGCGCTCGCGTGGTCCTATCTCGACGCGACGCGGACGCCGAGCGGCGCCCGCCACTGGGCGACGCGCGCCGGGACCGCCATCGCGGCCTCGGCCTCGGGGCTCCTTCACCTGGCGGGCGAGACGATCCCGGCCTCGCGCATCGACCTCGCGGCGAAGACCGCCGCGACCTTCGACGTCCCGGCGTCCTCGCTCCAGCAGGTGCTCCTGCCGCCCGGCGAGAGGCCGCCTCTCGAATCGGCGGCGCTCTTCGCGGGCGCGAGCGACGTAGTGCATCGACTGTTGGACGCGGCGGAGCGCCTCGACGCGACGCCGGAACGGAACACCTAGAGTTCGGAGGAGACGGCACGATGGCATCGGGCAAGAGTCCCTGGTCGCTTGTTCTCATCATTCTCGGCGCGCTGCTCCTGGGCGCGCTCCTCGTCGGCGGATGGATCCGCGGCGTCTACAACGACATGGTCGCCCAGCAGGAAGGGACGAAGACGGCCTGGGCGCAGGTCGAGAACCAGCTGCAGCGCCGCTACGACCTCATCCCGAATTACGTGGAGACGGTGAAGGGCTACGCGAAGCAGGAGACGACGATCTTCACCGCGATCGCCGACGCGCGCGCGCGCATCGGGAGCGCCACGACGGTGCCCGAGAAGATCGCCGCGAACAACGAACTCTCCGGCGCGCTGGCGCGCCTCCTGGTCGTCGTGGAGAACTACCCGCAGTTGAAGTCGGGCGAGAACTTCATGCGGCTCCAGGACGAGCTGGCCGGCACGGAGAACCGCATCGCGACCGAGCGGATGCGCTACAACGAGACCGTGCAGCGCTACAACATCCGGCTCCGCCAATTCCCGGGGAACCTGGTCGCCGGCATGTTCAACTTCGAGAAGGCGACCCTCTTCGAAGTCCCGAACGAAGCGAAGGCGGCGCCGAAGGTGCAGTTCTAGAAGCGGTTCGCCCGGAGCGGAGGCCGGCGCCTGCCGGCTTCCGCTTTTCCGGGCGTTGGCGTATGCTCCGCGCGCCGCGGGAGGACTCGATTCCACCCGCGGCGCGATGGGGAAGATCTCGCGCCACGCGAGATTGGGAAGTCGGCGAAAATCCGACACGGCCCCGCCACTGTGAGCGGAGACGAAGGCGGCACGAAGCCACTGGGGCGACCCGGGAAGGCGCCGCCGGAGAGCGACCCGCGAGTCAGGAGACCGGCCCCTTCGCCTTGTCGTCCCTATCCTTCGAAAGGGAAGGATCATGGGCCTCCGCGCCGACTCCCGTTCCTCGTTCGCTCCGTTCGCTCGCCATGCGTTCCACTTGATTCTCGCGTCGTTCGTCCTGATCGCCCCGTCGAGCGTGCTCGCCGCGGCGTCCGACGACGAACCGTCGCCGCCGCCGGTTCCGGACGCGGCTCCCGCCGCGACGGCCGCGGACGAGCGCCCGGCCGCCGATCCGCGCTATCGACTCGATCCCGTCATCGTCACCGCCGAGCGCTCGCCTCTCCCGCTCGACCGCGTGCCGAGCGACGTCACGGTGCTCGACGGCTCGCGGCTCGACCGCGAGCGTCCCCTCTTCATGGCGGACGCGCTTCGAACCGTCCCGGGCATCGACGTGCAGCGCGCCGGACGGCTCGGGAAGATCACCGACGTTCGCCTTCGCGGCGCCGATCCCCGCCACACGCTCGTCCTCTTCGACGGCATTCCCCTGAACGGCCCCTGGGTCGGATCGTTCGACTTCGCCGATCTCGGCGCCGGCGGATTTCGCCAGGTGGAAGTGATGGGCGGGCCCGCCTCCGCGCTCTACGGCTCGGGCGCGGTCGGCGGCGTCATCCAATTCCTGAGCGGCTCGGCGCCCGGCGCGAGCACCGCGCGCGGATTCGCCGAGTTCGGCGGCGAGACGACGCTCCGCCAAGGCGCGGTCCTCACCGCGCGCGGCGACGACCGAGACGCGACGCTCGCCCTCTCGCGCCTGTCGTCGGAAGGAGCGGGCGCGCGCGACGCGTACCGCGGGTGGAACGGCGTGATCCGCGGCGAGGGGGCGATCGGCCCGGGGACGCGCATCCGGCTGAGCGGGCTCTACACGCACGGCGTGAAGGAACTCCCGTACGACTACGTCTTCGACTTCACCGACTTCCGCTCGCACCAGGTGACCGACCCGAACTACGAGGAGCGGGACCGCATCGCGGCGGGCGGCGCGCTATTGACGCGCGAGTTCGGACGCGCCCTCTCCGTCGACGCGGAACTGTCGGGACTCTCCGGCCGCATCGTGAACGACAACGCTCCGAACTCGCCCGGCGGCGACTTCCAGGACACAAAGCTCGACAACACGCGGTGGACGGGCGCCCTTCGCGCGCGCGCCGCCCGCGGCGACGCGATCCGGATCGTGGCCGGCGCGGAGTATCGCGACGACGACGTGAAGCGCGACGACGACGCGCAATTCGGCGGATTCGCCACCGGCCCCTCCTACGTGGAGGAGTCGATCCACACGCGCGCCGTCTACGCGCAGGCGCACGCCGACTTCGGCCGCGGGCTCGTGGCCGACGCGGGCATCCGCGGCGAGGACCACTCGCTCTACGGGTCGTACGGCGTGCCTCGGTTCTCGGCCGCCTGGTCGCTTCCCGTCGGGGGGCTCCGGCTCCGCGCGGGCTACGGCCGCGCGTTCACCGCCCCGACGCTCACGGATCTCTACTATCCCGGCTACGGGTCGCCCACGCTCCGCCCCGAGCGCTCCCGCACGGTGGAGGGCGGCGTCGACGGCCGCTGGCTCGGCGGACGTCTCGACGCGCGCGCGACCTGGTACCGGACGCGCTTCGTCGATCTCATTTCCTCGAATTCGTTCTTCGTCGCCGACAACGTCGGCCGCGCACGCATCGAGGGGATGGAGGCGGCGGCGCGCGTGCGCGTGACGCCCCGGCTCTCGGTCGGCGCGCGGGCGGCGAGCCTCCCGGTGGCGAAGGATCTCGAGACGGGCCACCGGCTCGCGAAGCGGCCCCGCTGGCGCACGGGCGCGGACATCGACTGGGACGCGGGGAGCGCGCTCCGCCTCATGGGCGCGTGGCGCTGGAACGGATCGTTCCGCGATCCCTTCGACTTCGTCGACGTGAACGGCCGTTACTTGGACGGCGACACCCCCGGCTACGCGGCGCTCGATCTCGGCGCGGTCGTCACGCCGCGGCGCTGGCCGGTCTCCCTGCGCGTTCGCGTCGACAACGTTCTCGATCGGGATATCATCGAGGTGAAGGGCTTGCCGTCCCGCGGGCGAATCCTGGCCCTGGGGGTCGACTTCTCGCACTGAGGCGGAACCGATGCGGATTCCGGGGCGCGCGGCGCTTCTCGTCACGGCCGGATTCCTCGCCGCGACGATGCTCTACGTCGCGCCGATCGCGCCGCGCGCCGCGCGCGACGTTCCGCAGTGGCTGGAGGGCGCGTTCGACGCGCCGACGCAGGCCTTCCTGCTCGGCTGGGGATGGGAGGTGCTGCGGCGTCACCCCGGCGATGCGTTCGACGCGCCGATCTTCCACCCCGAGCGTCGCACGCTCGCCTACATGGATTCGATGCTCGGGGAGGCCGCCGCGGCCTCCCCGGTGCTCGCCGCGACCGGGAGCGTCGCCGCCGGCTACAACTTCCTCGTCGCGATTTCGGTGTTCCTCTCGGCCTGGTTCACGTATCGGCTCGCGCGCCGGCTCGGCGCCGAGCGTCCGGGGGCGTTTCTCGCGGGCCTCCTCTTTGCCTTCAGCACCTATCGCCTCACCAATTCCGACTTCCTGAATCAGCTGCAAACGCAGTTCCTTCCGCTCGGGATCGACTTCGGCATTCGCTTTCACCAGAGGGGACGCTGGCGGCACGCCGCGGGGCTCGGCGCCACGCTCGCGACGCAGGCCTACTTCGGCTGGTACTACGCCTGCATCCTGGTCGTCGCGCTCCTCCTCCTCGCGATGCACGCGGCGTTCCGGCGCGTCGCCATCGTTCCGCGCGGGGGGTGGGTGAAGCTCGCGATCCTGGCGCCGGCGCTCGCCATCCTGACCGCGCCGATCGTGATTCCGGTGCTGGAGCAGCGCGCCGCCATGCCGACCTTCCGCCGCACGCTCGGACAGACGGCCCTCTACTCCGCCGATCTCCTCGATTACGTGCGAGCGAGCGAGCGGGGGCTCGACGCGGCCCGCCTCGGACTTCCGGCGGGACCGAACGCCCTCTTCCCGGGCGTGGTCCTGATCGGGCTCGCCGCGCTCGGCGCGCGCGCCGCCCGGAAGGCGACGGCGGGAGTGCTCGGCTATCTTCCGCTCCTCGCGCTCGGCGCCTTCGTGCTCTCGCTGGGACCGGTCCTCCACGTGGCGGGGGTGCGCTACTGGGTTCCGCTCCCCTACATCGCGGCGTACTACGCCGTGCCCGGCCTCTGGGGCCTGCGCGCGCCTTTCCGGTTCGCCGTGCTCGTCTTCCTGGCCGCGGCCCTCCTCGCGGCGATCGGATACCGCGCGCTCGACCGGCACGTCGCGTCGCGCGGGCCGAGGTGGCGCGGCCCCCTCTTCGCGCTGGCGGTCGTCGCCTCGCTCGCGAGCGCGTGGCCCGCGACCTACCGATTCGTTCGTCTCCCGACGGCCGAAACGATCGAGCCCGCCTACCGGTGGCTCGCCGCGAACGATCCGGGCGCCCCGCTCCTCGAGTGGCCGAACCCCGCCACCGACTCCGACGAGACGGCCACTCATGCGCTTCGCCAGTATCGCGTTCTGCTTCACGGCCACCCGCGCCTCGACGGATGCAGCGGTTTCGTCTCGCCCCTCTACAAGTCGTTCCGCCCGCGGATCCAGTCGTTCCCCGACGCGGCGGCGCTCGCGCTCGCCGACTCGCTCGGCGCGCGGCTCGTGCTCGTCCACTACGGAGATCTGCCGGCGGACGAGGCGACGCTCCTTCGGGCGCGGGTCGCCGCCGCGCCCGCGCTCGCCGAAGCCGCGGCGTTCGGTTCGGACGTCGTCTACCGGCTGGAGGGCGGGGCGCCGCCTCCGGGAACTCCGTGATCGCGGCGATGGGCCGCCAATGCTACCTTCAGGTGCTTGACCGGGAGCGGCCGGGGTGATTTCCTACCTGGCGGCAATCGGGCGCCGGGAGCCTTCCGGGCGTCCTGCGAATATCCCTCCAACCCACAGTAAAAAAATGACCTACGAAAACTTGACCGTCGAGCTGAAGGGTCGAATCGCGCAGGTCGCGATCAACCGTCCCAAGGTGCTGAACGCGTTGAACGAAGCGACGATCCGCGAGATCCACGCCGTCTTCGCGGGCTTCAAGACGGATCCGCAAGTCGGCGCGGTCATCCTGACCGGCGCCGGCGAAAAAGCGTTCGTGGCCGGGGCCGACATCAACGAACTCGCCGTCATGACCCCGCTCGGCGGGGAAGCGTCGTCGCGCCTCGGGCAGGCGGCGTTCGCGGAGATCGAGAATCTGGGCAAGCCGGTGATCGCCGCGGTGAACGGCTTCGCGCTCGGCGGCGGATGCGAACTCGCGCTCGCCTGCCACATGCGCTTCGCGTCGGAGAACGCGAAGATGGGGCTCCCCGAAGTGGGCCTCGGCATCATCCCCGGGTACGGCGGGACGCAGCGGCTGCCGCGGCTGGTCGGCCTCGGCCGCGCGCTCGAACTGATCTGCAGCGGCCGAATGATCGACGCGGCCGAAGCGCTTCGCATCGGGCTCGTGAACGGGGTCTTCCCGCAGGCCGACCTCCTGCCCCATTGCGAGAAGGTGGCGGGCGAGATGGTGGCGAAGGGCCCGATCGCGGTTCGGTTCGCCATGGACGCCGCGATACGGGGCCTCGAGACCGACTTGGAGCATGGGTTGACGCAGGAGTCGGTCGCCTTCGGACTCCTCTCGGCGACGGAGGACATGCGGGAAGGACTGAAGGCGTTCCTCGAGAAGCGGAAGCCCGCTTTCACGGGGAAGTAGCCGGCCCGGCATGGAACGCGTCGCCCTCGTCGCCTCGGTTCGCACGCCCATCGGGAAGTACCTCGGCTCTTTCGCCGACACGACGGCCGTTCAGCTCGGCGCACACGCCGTGCGGGCGCTCCTGGAGCGGGCGCGCGTCGCGGGGAGCGACGTCGACGAGCTGATCTTCGGCTGCGCGCGCCAGGCGGGCGTCGGGCCGAACATGGCGCGCCAGGTGTCGATGGCCGCCGGCATCCCCCAAGAGCGCCCCGCCTTCACGCTGAACCAAGCGTGCGGCTCGGGCCTTCAGGCGATCTTCCTCGCGGCGGCGAAGATTCGAAGCGGCGAGGCGGCGATGGTCGTCGCGGGCGGCGCGGAAAACATGACGCGCGTGCCCTATCTCCTCGACCGCGCGCGGCTCGGCTACCGGCTCGGGCACGCGAAGGTGATCGACGGGATGTACCAGGACGGATTCCTCGATCCGATCTGCGGGATGCTCATGGGGGAGACGGCGGAGAAACTGGCCGACATCCACTTCATCGGCCGCGAGGAGCAGGACGCCTTCGCGCTCGAGAGCCAGCGCCTCGCGGGCGTGGCGATCGCGGAGAGGCGCTTCGAGCGCGAGATCGCGCCGATCGTGGTGGCGGGCCGGAAGGGCGACGTCACGATCGCCGCGGACGAGCACCCGCGCCCCGAGACGACGCCGGCGGAGCTGATGAAGCTCGCGCCGGTCTTCCGGAAGGACGGGACGATCACGGCGGGGAACGCCTGCGGCATCACCGACGGCGGCGCCGCGCTCCTCCTCGCGTCGGAGTCGGAGGTCCGCGCGCGCGGGCTCGCGGTCCAGGGATGGGTCGGACCGGCGGTGACGGCCGGCGTCGATCCCTCGATCATGGGCGTCGGCCCGGTGCCCGCCGTGCGCGGACTCCTGGAGCGGGCGAAGCGGAAACTCGACGACTACGACCTGGTCGAACTGAACGAAGCCTTCGCGGCGCAGGTCATCGCGTGCGACCGCGAACTCAAGTTCGACCGCAAGCGGCTCAACGTGAACGGCGGCGCGATCGCGCTCGGGCATCCGATCGGATGCACCGGCGCGCGAATCGTCACGACGCTCCTCCACGAGATGGAGCGGCGCGACGCGCGCCTCGGCCTCGCCACCCTCTGCGTGAGCGGCGGGCTCGGTCTGGCCATGGAAGTCACGCGGGACGGCCGGGGCGCGTGAGCGCCGGCGACCGCGGCACCCTCAACGGAAGGACGGAGTGAAATGGCAGGCGTGAAGACGGTCGGCGTCGTCGGCTGCGGGCTGATGGGCGCCGGCATCGTGCAGGTGAGCGCCCAGGCGGGGCTGAAGACGATCGTGCGGGAAGCGGACCAGGCGTTCCTCGACAAGGGGCTCGGCCGCATCAAGAAGTTCCTCGACGACGGCGTGACGAAGGGGAAGGTGACGGCGGAGGATCGCGACAAGACGCTGGCGAACATCAGCGGCACCGTGAAGCTCGAGGACCTGGCCGGCTGCGACCTCGTCATCGAGGCCGTGACCGAGAACATCGAGGTGAAGAAGCAGGTCTTCTCCACGCTCGACGCCGTCTGCGCGCCCGACGCCGTGCTCGCCACGAACACGTCCTCCCTCTCCGTGACCGAGATCGCCGCCTTCGCGAAGAGACCGGAGCGCGTGCTGGGGCTCCACTTCTTCAATCCGGTCCCGCTCATGAAGCTCGTCGAGATCATCCGCGCCCTCTCCACGAACGACGCCGCCTTCGAGCGGGCGAAGGGCTACGTCGAGGCGATCGGGAAGACGCCGGTCATCGCCAAGGACGCGCCCGGCTTCGTGGTGAACCGGCTCCTCGTCCCCTACATCCTCGACGCCATCCGCGTCTACGAGTCGGGGCTCGCGACGAAGGAAGACATCGACAACGGCATGAAGCTCGGCTGCGGCTATCCGATGGGACCGCTCCAGCTGCTCGACTTCGTCGGGCTCGACACGACGTACTACATCGCCAACATCATGTTCGAGGAGTTCCGGGAGACGCGCTTCGCGCCCCCGCCGCTCCTGAAGCGCATGGTCCTCGCCGGCCATCTGGGCCGGAAGTCGGGCCGAGGCTTCTACGACTACACAGCCAAGTAGGGACGGACGGAGACCATGACCAAGGAATCGATCGTTATCTTGAACGGCGCCCGCACGCCGATGACCGAGTGGGTGGGCGGCCGCGCCGGCAACGGAAAGCCGGGCGGCGCCATGAAGGATCTCTCCGCCATCGATCTCGGCGCGGTCGCCGCGAAGGCGGCGCTGGAGCGCAGCAAGGTGCCGGCCGACATCCTCGACCACGTCGTCATGGGGAACGCCATGCAGACGAGCGGGGACGCGCTCTACGGCGCGCGCCACGTGGCGCTGAAGGCGGGGGTTCCGATCCCCGTGCCCGCGCTCACCGTGAACCGTCTCTGCGGCTCGGGCATTCAGGCGATCATCAGCGCCGCGCAGCTCTGCCAGCTGGGCGAGGCGAGTTTCGTTCTCGCGGGCGGCATGGAGAGCATGAGCCAAGCGCCCTTCGTCCTCCGCGGCGCCCGCTCCGGGCTGCGGCTCGGCCAGACGAACGCGTTCGAGGACTCGCTGATGGTGGCGCTCCGCGACTCCTTCTGCGGCCTCTTCATGGCGGAGACCTCCGACAATCTCGCGCGCCGCTACAACATCTCGCGCGAGGAGCTGGACGCCTACGCCGTCCGCTCCATCACCGAGGGCCGGCGCGCCATCGACTCGGGCGTCCTGGCCGAGGA
>DASTSZ010000330.1:0-2338 GCA_035760425.1 Candidatus Eiseniibacteriota bacterium
CTCCGGCCTCGCCCAGGTCGGAGGCGCGCAGGAGCCGGTCGGCGACGTAGGCGCCGTCCCGCTCCCGGAGCGTGACGAGGAAGGGGAGGTCCGTGTTCCGCCGTGCGTAGTCCTCGAAGTACGGGACCTGCCGCTCGACGTGGAACTCCCGGAACACGACGTGCGTCATCGCCATCGCGAGCGCGCCGTCCGTCCCCGCCGCGGCCGGAAGCCAGTGATCCGCGAACTTCGTGTGCCCGGCGAAGTCGGGCGACACGACGACCACCTTCTGCCCCCGGTAGCGCGCCTCGGTCATGAAGTGCGCGTCGGGCGTGCGGGTCTGCGGGATGTTCGAGCCCCACAGCACGATGTAGCTCGCGTTCCACCAGTCGGCCGACTCGGGCACGTCGGTCTGGTCGCCCCACATCTGCGGTGACGCGGGGGGCAGGTCGGCGTACCAGTCGTAGAAGCTCATGCAGATCCCGCCGATCAGCGACAGGAACCGCGTGCCCGACGCGTACGAGACCATCGACATGGCCGGGATCGGCGTGAAGCCGGCGACCCGGTCCGGCCCGTAGCGCTTCACGGTGTGAACATGGGCGGCCGAGACGATGTCGATCACGTCGTCCCAGCTCGCGCGGACGAAGCCGCCCTTGCCGCGCACGGACTTGTAGGCCCGCGCCTTCTCCGGATCCTCGACGATCGAGGCCCACGCCTCGACCGGGTCGCCGCCGTGGCGTTCGCGCGCCTCGCGGAAGAGGTCGAGCAGCACGCCGCGGACGTACGGGTACCGGACCCGGATCGGCGAGTAGAGGTACCAGCTGAACGAGGCGCCGCGCGGGCAGCCCCGCGGCTCGTACTCCGGGACGTCCGGCCCGTTCGTCGGGTAGTCGGTCTGCTGCGTCTCCCAGGCGACGATGCCGTCCTTGACGTGGATCTTCCACGAGCACGAGCCCGTGCAGTTGACGCCGTGCGTCGAGCGGACGACCTTGTCGTGCTGCCAGCGCTCGCGGTAGAACCGCTCCCACTCACGGCCGTCGGGCTGGAGCGCGCTCCAGCCGTCGGCCGATCCTCCCGACCCGCCGAAGTACCGGGGCCGTGCGAGTCGGCTCACGCGGTGACCCCGCGGGGCATCCGCGCTGCGCGACGCATCGTCAGGACGACCACGAGGCAGACCGCGGCGAACAGGAGCAGACCGACGAACCCGAGCGCATAGGTGTCGAAGTGATCTTTCACGATGCCCATGACGACCGGCGGGAAGAACCCGCCGAGGCCGCCGGCGGCCCCCACGATCCCGGTGGCAGCGCCGGTCGCTTCCGGGAAGTCGTGGGGAACCATCTTGAACACGGCGCCGTTCCCGAGCCCGAGGAACCCCGCGAGCGTCAGGCAGGCGATCGTCACCGGGACCCACGTCGGGTCGCCGGCGATCACCGCGAGCCACGCGGCGTCGAGGCCGGCGCCGACGAAGACGACGATCAGGACGGTGGCAGAGCCGATCCGGTCGGACAGCCACCCGCCGAGGGGTCGGGCGAACGTCGCGACGACGGTGAAGCCCGCGGCGCGCAACCCGGCGTTCGTCAGGGAGATGTCGAACCAGTCGCGAAGAAGCTTCGGGAGGAACACCGCCATCGCGACGAAGCCGCCGAACGTGACGAAGTAGAGGAGCGCGAGGCGCCAGAGCTTCCAGCCCGACCGGAGCACGGCGCCGTAGTGAACGGCGGGACCGCGCGGCGGGTCCACCGCCATGCGGTGGAAGACGAGGGCGGTCGCGAGCAACAGCACGGCGGCGACGATCCCGAGCGCCTCCCGCCCGAGCCAGTCGACGATCGCAGGCGCGCCGAACGCGGCAACCGCGGTCCCGATGTTCCCCATCCCGTACACCCCGAGGGCGAAGCCCTGGCGTTCCTTGGCGTACCAGCCGGCCACGAACGGAACGCCGACGGCGAAGGACGAGCCCGCGATGCCGAGGAAGAACCCGACGACGATCAGGGCCGCGTACCCGTCGACGAAGCCGAAGATCGCGGCGGGGATCGCGGAGACGGCGAGCACGACCGGGAACATCACCCGGCCGCCGAGGCGATCCGTCAGGGCGCCCACCGGGATCCGGAGGAGGGACCCGAGGACGACGGGCACGGCGGTCAGCATGAGCGTGCGGGTGTTGGAGAGGTCGAGGTCGTCCTGGAACCGCTTCGCCAGGGGGGCGATCAGGCTCCAGCCGACGAACGCGACGGCGAACGCGAACGTCGCGAGAACGAGGTTCCTCGTCGCCATGCGGGATGCATCCATGGGTTCTCGCCTCCTAGTCGATCCCGAACCGCTCGAAGACGCGCGCCCGGCTGGGCTCCTCGAGGACGAGCGC
>DASTSZ010000331.1:0-15905 GCA_035760425.1 Candidatus Eiseniibacteriota bacterium
TCCTCGTCCTCCTCGCCGCCGCGCAGGCCGCGCCCGCGAATGCGGCCGCGTCCGCCGCCGCCGAGACGGGCGGCGCCGCGACGGAGATCCGGCTCGGAGACGCGCCGCCTCCTCCGCCCGCCGTCGATCCCTCCCGCGCCAACGCCGTCGAGCGCTATCTCGCCGCGCGTCAATCGGGAAGCATCGCCCGGTCGAAGGGACGCGCCGTGAAGCTTCCCGCTCTGCCGCCGGGCGCCGCGACCGCCGAGGAACTCTACGGGCCCACGACCGCGCGCCTTGTCGCGTTCGACTTCACGGACGAGAGCATCGAGTCCGCGGGACCGGGCCGCTTTCAAGTCACGACCTTCCTCCTCTTCGCCGACGGCGAGGGACGGATCGTGGAGAGCCGCGACGAGTCGCTGCTCTTCACGCGCGCCGGCGCCGGGTGGACCTGCGCGTCGCGAAAGACCACGGCCGCCATGTCGTGGAGCAGCGACGGCGTCTTCGATTCGGCGGCGGCGCTCGGCGTCTCCGACGAATTGCGCCGGGCGGAGGCGCATCTCCGCGAGTGGATCGTCGGTCCGCGTCAGGCCTTCGCCTACTCGGTCGCCGACGTCGCCAAGGAGCGGGACGGGCGCGTCGTGGTCCAGTGCCTTCGCTTCACCGCCGATCCCGGCAAACGGGGATTCGACGTCGACAGCGCCCCGCTCGTCTTCTCGCGCGACAGCGGAACGCCCCGCATCGAGTCGAACTAGCCTCCGGCCCTCTTCCCCCACGATGCGTCTCGTCCTCTTCGATATCGACGGCACCCTGCTTCGCGAAGGCGTCGCGCCCAAGATCGCCTTCGCGCGCGCGCTCCGCGAGACCTACGCCACCGTCGGTCCGGTCGGCACGTTCAAATTCGCGGGCATGACCGATCCGGAGTGCGTCACCGAGCTGATGCGCCTCGCGGGCGTGACCGACGAGGTGATCCATCAGCGCCGCGACGAGTGTTTGCGCCGTTACGTGGAGCATCTCGAGACCGAGATGCCGAATTACGACGGGGCGCGGCTCTTCCCCGGCGTGCGCGAGCTGCTCGAGCGGCTCAACAAGCTCGACGACGTGCTGGTGGGGCTCCTGACGGGAAACGTCCTTCGCGGCGCGCAACTGAAGTTGCAGCGATGGAATCTCGAGCCCTATTTCCGGTTCGGCGCCTACGGCGACGATCACGAGAATCGATCGGTGCTCGCGGCGATCGCCCTGGAGAAGGCGCGCGCGCTCATGGGACGCGATTTCGCCGGGTCCGACACGACCGTCATCGGCGACACGCCGAAGGACATTTCGTGCGCGAGGGCGATCGGCGCTCGCGTCGTGGCGGTCGCCACGGGGCAGGTGAGCCGCCAGGAACTCGCCGACCACTCGCCCGACGTCCTGCTCGACTCGTTCGAGAATCACGAAGCCGCGCTCCGCGCCATCTTTCCGTAACCGTTCGCCGGGGGCGCGCTCCAGTTTCACCCTCGCGGAGCCGATGAACCGCCTATGACCGGCCCCCGGCGTCCCGTCTCCCTTCCCGTCGCGGCCGTTCCGTTCCTCGCGGCGCTTCTGCTCGCCCTCGCGCCCGCGCCGCCGCTCGCCGCGCCGCGCTCGGCGGCCGCGGCCACGGCAGCCGCCGCCGAGCGGCCGCCCGGCCCCGATCCGTCGCTCTGGTCGACGCTTCGCCCTTCGCCCGAGCCGGCGCCGCCCGCCGCGCCCTACATCCTCGCGGCCGGCGAGCGCTTCTCGCTCGTTCGGCCCGGCGGGGCGCCGGGTCGCGGCCGCGGCGGCGCGCGCGGCGATTCGTCGCGCGCGATCTTCTTCCGGGGCGTGAATCTCGGCGCCGGCGCCCCGGGCCACTTCCCCGGCGAGTTCGCCATCGGCTACGAGGACTACCGCCGCTGGCTTCGTTTCGCGCGGGAGCTCCACGCGAACGCCATCCGCGTCTACGCGCTCCATCCGCCCGACTTCTACCGCGCGCTCCGCGCCGAGAACGAGGCGCATCCGGACTCGCCGATCTGGCTCTTCCAAGAGGTCTGGACCGAGTTGCCGGAGACGAACGACTTCTGGACGCCGGCCTATCGCCGCGCGTTCGAACGCGAGATCCGAATGACCATCGACGCGATTCATGGGAACGCGCTCGTGGCGGCGCGCCCCGGACACGCCTCGGGGCGATACGAGCACGACGTCTCGCCGTGGCTCGCCGGCTGGCTCCTGGGGCGCGAATGGGAACCCTTCGCCGTTCGAGAGACGGAGCGCCTGAATCCCGACTCCACGCGCTACCGCGGCGCGCTCGTCGAGGTGGCGAAGGGGACGGCCATGGAGTGCTGGCTCGGGCGCGTCTGCGACGTCGCGGCGCGATACGAGCAGCGAAACTACGGCCTCGCGCGCGCGGTCGCGTTCGTGAACTGGCCGACGCTCGACCCGATGCGCCACCCGACGGAGAGTGAGCGGGGCGGCGGCGAAGCCGAACACGACGAGGACGCCTACAGCGTCGATCCGACTCGCATCCGGCCGGTCGCGGCGCCGTCGCGCGCGTCGGGCTTCCTCGGCACGTTCGCGAACTACCACGCCTATCCCTATTACCCCGATTTCCTGAACCTCGACCCCGGGTACGCGTCGTTCCGCGACCGCCACGGCGCCTGCAGCTACGCCGGTTACCTCGCCGACCTGAAGTCGCACACGCCCGGCATGCCGTTGCTGATCGGCGAGGTCGGCGTGCCGACGAGCCGCGGCATCGCGCACCTCCAACCGCAGGGCATTCACCACGGCGGCGCGTCGGAGACGGAGCAGGGGCGCCGCGACGTGCGGCTCCTCGAGGACATCGCCGACGCCGGGGCGTCGGGCGCGCTCCTCTTCGCGCTCTTCGACGAGTGGTTCAAGGTGAACTGGATGGTGCAGAAGGGCGAATGGCCGCGCGACCGCGACCCGCTCTGGCACAACCTGCTCGATCCGGAGGAGTGCTATGGGCTCATCGGGTTCGACCCGCCGCCGGCCATCCGCGTCGACGGCGATCGCGCCGACTGGGCCGCGGTCGCGCCCTACGCGACCGCCGGCGCGGCGGCGAAGGGGTTCCGGCCGCTCCGCGCGCTCTACGCGACGTCGGATCAGACGCGCTTCTACCTGCGCGTCGATCTCGAGTCGGCCGCGGCGGCGCGCCAGCTCCGCTCGATCGGCATCGCGTTCGACGTGCTCGATCCGGCGCGCGGCGACCGGAGACTCCCGCCGCCCCTTCGCGCGACCTGGTCGCGCGGCGCCGAATACGTGCTCCTCATCGAGCCGGCCGCCGCGTCGAGCAACGACCAGGATCGCCGCGCGGCGCTCTTCGGCGACGCGGCGACGCGCTACTCGGAGTTCGCGCGCATTCGGCGCGGGAGCGAGGTCTCGTTCCTCCGCGCGCCCTATCGGCCGGTGGCGAACGACGACGGCCGCTATCTCCCGCTCCTGATCGAGACGAATCGCGAGCGCGTCTCGCGAAGCGGGCAGTTCTATCCGGCCGGCTACTTGAACGCCGGCCGCCTCGCCTACGGACGCGAACCCGCCCCCGACGTCGCGTGGCCCGGCGAGACGCCGGGCATCGCCTACGATCCGAACGCCGAATGGCGCATGGACGACGCGCGACGAACGATCGAGATCGCCATCCCGTGGGGGCTTCTCGGCGTCGGCGATCCCTCGAGCCGCGCGATCATCGACGATCGCGACGGAACGCCGGAGATCGAGACGACGCGCACGCCGGGCATCGCGCTTCTCGCCTGGGCCACGACGACGAAGGGCGCGCGCGCCGATTCCCTCGGCCCCGCCGCCGACGGGGCGCGAGACGCTCGGCCGGCGGAAGTGCAGTTCCTGGGCCCCGCTGGAACGACGCAAACGAATGCGACACAATTGGTTACAGTTACGACGCCGCGCGACCAGGTGGTGGTGTGGAACGGCTGGGAGATGCCGATAACTACTGAACGTGTCAAGCGTTCGGCCCGATTCGTTCGGGAAGCCTTCGAGGGAATGGAAGCCCGTGAATAGACATCAGACTCGAGCGTGGATGAGAGCCCGCAGGCGCCGGGCCCGCCGCGACCTCGCCCCCGGGCGCACCCGCGCCGTCGTCCTCTTCGTCTGCGTGCTCGCCCTCCTATTCGCGAAGTTCGCCTTCAGCGCGGAAACCTGGCCCGAGGATGACGCCGCGGCCGATTCCACGAAGACGGGCGCGGCCGCCGGCGCCGCCGCGGCCGGCGATGCGAAGTCCACCACGCCTCCGCCGCCATCGACTCGCGATTCCGAGACCGCCGACTCGCTCATTCGCGCCGCGCGCGTCGCGGCCGACGAGAAGCGCTTCGACGCCGCGGCCGAGAATCTCCGCCGCGCGCTCGTGCTTCGCCCGGGCGACCGCACCGCGTGGTCCCTGCTCGCCCGCGTGCTCTCGTGGGACCGGAAGTTCGACGCTTCGATCGCGACCTACCGCGACCTCCTCGCCGCGCACCCCGACGACGCCTTCGACCGCGCCGGCTACGCGCGCGTCCTCTCCTGGTCGGGACGCTACGAGGAGTCGATCGCCGAATTCCGGCGCGCGGCCGCGGCCGATTCGACGAACCTCGAGACGCGGCTCGGGCTCGCGCGCGTTCGCTCCTGGTCGGGCGATCTGCCGGGCGCCGCGATCGAGTACGGCCGCATCCTCCGCGCGAACCCCTCGTACGGCGACGCGTGGCTCGGCCGCGCGACGATCGAACGCTGGCGGGGCGCCGCGACGGCGGCCGATCGGGACGCCGCGAAGGCCGCCGCGCTCGGCGCCGACGCCGACGCGCTCGCGGAAGAGCGCCGCGCCATCGATCGCGCGCTCGCCCCGTCGACCACGGCCGGCGTGACGACGTCGCACGAGCGGCAGCGCGCGAGCGGCGCGCCCGACTTCACGATCGAGGAATCGGGCCCGTTCGGCGCCGCGCGCGCCACGCTCGGCCGCGCCGTCGGCGTCGGCGCCCGCGTCGCGGCGACGCGGCTCTTCGAGCGGAACACGCGCACGGCCGCCGGCGACACGACCCTCAACTACGACCTCGACAGCCGGAGTCTTCGGCTCGACGCCTCGTTCCTCCGCGGCTATCCGGTGCAGGCCTCCGTGGCGGGCGAGTGGCGCCGCTTCGAGGCGCGGAGCGCCAAGGTGCTCTACCCCCGAAACGGCGGCGACGAGTTCACGGGTTGGAACGCGCGCGTCTGGGGATTCGCGGGCCGCTGGACGCCCGGCGTCACCGCGCGGCGGACGTTCCTCGCGCTCAAGGAGTGGCATGCGCCGACGGGGACGCTCCGGTTCGAACCCGGGCATCTCACCGACGTCGAAGGGACGCTCGACTACCAGTGGAACGCGCGCGGGACGGCCTCGTTGGCCGGCACGCGGGGCGAGACCTCGGACGACAATCGGCGCTGGCGCGCGGCGGGCACGGTCGGCTATCGCCTGCGGCTCGCGCGGCCGAACGTCCGACTCGACTACGGCCTCGCGTTCGCCGATTGGGACCGCCGATCGCCCTCCTACTTCACGCCCCTCTCGAGCACGCGCCACGCCGGCGGGATTTCCTTCGGCGGGTACGCGGAGCCAGGGGCCGTGGAGTACGGCGCCCGCTACGAACTCTCGCACCTCGCCTCGTCCAACTTCGAGGACATCGTCGCGCACGCCTTCAGCGGCTACCTGAACGGAACGCTGGCCGACCGCTTCCCGCTCGGACTCGAGGCCTCGTACTCGGTCGACAACAACGACTACGAGACCTGGTACGTCGGGCTCACGGGGTCGGCCCGGTGGTGATCTCCCCGGGGTCCCGGCGCTCATGATCGACTATCACGTCCTTCTCCTCACGCTCGGCATCCTGCTCGGGATCGTCGTCCTGACGACCGGCGCCGCCGTCGTGAACAAGGTCGTCTCCCTGCGCGAGGCGAACACGCGGCAGGCGACGATGGAGCGGCTGCGCCAGGCGTTCCTGCTCCTGACCGACCCGCACGAGCGGCCGGCCGCCAATCGGGCGATCGCCGACGCGCTGCAGAGCCGTTGGTGCGAGGCCGCGGCGGAGGAGGTCGCGCAGCTCGAACTGACGCTTCGGCTCGACGTCGTCCGCGCCATGGAGGAACTCGGCGTCGTGGCGCGCTACCTGCGCGACGCGAAGAGCCCCATGAAGTGGACCCGGGCGCGCGCGCTTCGCATCCTGGGCGAACTGAAAGTGCCGGTCTCGGTTCCGACGCTCCTGCAGGCGCTCGAGGACAAGGACGGCGACGTCCGAAACGTCGCGGCGCGGTCGCTCGGCCGAATGAAGCTACAGGCCGCGGAGGAGGCGCTCGTCTCGCTCCTCGGCAAGCACGATCAGGCGATCTCCGCGCGCATCGCGGCCATCTGCATCGAGATGGGTCCTCGCACGGCGCCGCTCCTCATCCGCACGCTCCGCGACGGCTCGCCCAAGGCTCGCTTCTGGTCGGCGCGCATCCTCGGCGAGATCCGGGATCCGCGCGCCGTCCGTTCGCTCGGCGACGCGCTCCTCGACGCCGACGCCGACGTCCGCTCCGCCGCCACGTGGGCCCTCGGGCAGATCGGCGAGCGCGCCACGGGCCCGCTGGTGGAGCCGCTCCTTCACGATCCGCAGTGGTACGTCCGCGCGCACGCGGCGGAGTCGCTCGGCAAACTGGGCGACGGCGCCTACGCGCCCGCGCTCGGCGACGCGCTCCGCGACCGCTCGTGGTGGGTGCGGAAGAACGCGCTCGACGCGCTGGTCCGCCTCGGCGACGCGTCGAAGCCGGTGCTCATGAAGTCGCTGCAGGGAGACGACCGATTCGCCCGGGAGTGCGCCGTCGAGGCGCTCGTCTCGCTCGGCGTGGCGGTCCCCTCCCTGCCCGGAGGCCGTCCGTGACGCCGCTCACCGCGCCCGCTTGGCTCGTCGGGAGCATCGACACGATCAGCTTCGTGATCCTCATCTATTTCAGCGCGCTCCAGCTCGTGCTCTTCTCGCTCTTGATCCTCTCCTACTTCGACATGCGCCGCCGGCTGGCCCAGAACTTCTACGCCGACTACGAGGCGCTCGCGAAGTCGCACTTCACGTTCCCGATCAGCGTCATCATGCCGGCGCACAACGAGTCGACGTCGGCCGCGGAGGCGGTCCACTCGGTCCTCTCGCTCGACTATCCCCAGCACGAGGTCATCGTCGTCAACGACGGGTCGACCGACGTGACGCTGGAGACGCTCGTGCGCGAGTTCCGCATGGAGCGGCGCGATACGGTCTATCGGAAGAGCCTCGAGTTCAAGGGCGCCATCCGCGGCATCTACAAATCGGCCGCCTACCCGAACCTCACCGTCATCGACAAGGAGCACGCGGGAAAGAGCGAGGCGCTGAACTGCGCCATCAACCTCTCGCGCTATCCGCTCTTCTGCTCCATCGACGCCGACTCGATCTTCCAGGACAACGCGCTCCTCCGCGTCGTGCGCCCGTTCCTGGAGGACCCGGAGCGAGTCATCGCCGTGGGCGGGCAGGTGCGCGTGGCCAACGGCTGCCACGTGGAGCGCGGCCGCGTCATCGAGCCGAGGCTCCCGCAGAAGATCCTCGCCGCGTTCCAGGTCGTCGAATACCTCCGCGCCTTCGTCGCGAGCCGGCTCGGCCTCTCCGCGATGAACAACCTCCTCCTCCTCTCGGGAGTCTTCAGCCTCTTCCGGAAGGACGCGGTGATCGAGGTGGGGGGCTATCGGAGCGACGTGGTCACGGAGGACATGGAACTCGTCGTCCGCCTTCACCACCGGATGCGGACCCAGCGCCGCCCTTATTCCATCGTCTTCCTTCCCGACCCGATCTGCTGGACCGAAGTGCCGGAGAGCGTCGGCGCGCTCGGGCGGCAGCGGAACCGCTGGCATCGCGGCCTCATGCAGTCGCTCTGGCTCCACAAGAGCATTCTCTGGACGAAGAACTCCGGATCCCTTCGCTGGGTCGGGATGCCCTACTACATCTTCTTCGAGTTCCTCGGGCCGATCGTGGAACTCGTCGGCTATATCCTCATCCCGATCGCGTTCTTCCTCGGCTTCCTCTCGCCCCTCTGGTTCTGGGCGTTCCTCTTTCTCTCGGTGACCTCGGGCGCGTTCCTCTCCATCTCCGCGGTCCTCCTCGAGGAACTCTCCTTCGGCCTCTACCGCTCGTGGGGCGACTTCTCGCTGATGATCGCCATCGGCGTGATCGAGAATTTCTCCTACCGGATCCTCACTCTCTTCTTCCGCCTGGGCGCCGTCCTCGATATGATTTTGGGACGTGGCGGCTGGGGACGGCAGGAGCGGACCGGATTCGGGCGCAACCGGACCGCGACCCCGTAAGACCAAGCGGCCACGCGTTCTTCCCCCGCCGGAGGGAGTCGCGTCGTGCGCCTGTTTGGGCTCGCCCTAGCCGTTTGCCTGCTCGCGGAGGCGTCGTCCGCATGGGCGGCGCCGCCGATCCAATCCTGGAACGAGATCGCCTCCCGTCGGGGCCCGGCCACGGCCGCGCGCCTGCGACAGACGCTGATGGCCGCCCGGCCGCAGGGCGTCGATCGGGCGCCGCGCGTCCGCTTGGCCGGAACGACGCACTACAAGGCGCTCGTCATCCTCCTCCAATTCAGCGACCACCCCGCGGACACGCTGAACCACAAACCCTCCGACTACGCCGATCTCCTCTTCAGCGTCGGCACGCGCCCCACGGGCAGCCTGCGGGACTACTACCGCGAGGTGTCGCGCGGCGCCTTCGACATCTCCGGCGTGGTGACGACCTGGTACACCGCCCCGCGCACGTATGCCGAGTACACGTCGGGCGCGGGCGGATTCGGCGCGCCGCCCGGCAATGCGAGGCAGATGGCGTTCGACGCCCTCGCGCTCGCCGACCCCGATGTCGACCTCTCGCAGTTCGACAGCGACGGACCCGACGGGCTGCCCGACTCCGGCGATGACGACGGCATGGTCGACGCGCTCTTCATCGTGCACGCCGGACCGGGCGGCGAAGAGACGGCCGACCAGGACGACATCTGGTCGCACCAATGGGACGTGCGAACGCCGTACAACTCGCCCGACGGCGTCTCGGCGTTCCTCTACACGACGGAGCCCGAGGAATTCGCGGGGAACGTCCCCTACACGACGCCCGGCGAACTGATCTCGATCGGCGTCTTCTGCCACGAGTTCGGCCACATCCTCGGGCTGCCCGACCTCTACGACACGTCGAACACGTTCAACGCCAACGAGGGGCTCGGCGAGTGGGAACTGATGGCGTCGGGGCTCTACAACCACCGCTTGGGCGAGACGCTGGGCTCGACGCCGTCGCACCTCTCGGCGTGGTCGCTCGCGCGGCTCGGGTGGGTCACGCCGATCTGGGTGACGCAGGATTCACTCGGCCTCACGATCCCGCCGGTCGAGACCTCGAATACGATCCTCCGCCTCTGGTCGAACGGGGCGGAAGACGCCGAGTACTTCCTCGTGGAGAATCGCCAGCCGATCGGATTCGACGCCGCGCTCGTCCGGTCCGCCATCGAGGGCGCCACCGGACCGGCGCACGGGCTCCTGATCTACCACGTCGACGAATCGGTCGTGGATCAGTCCAACCCGGATCAGAAGCTGGTCGACCTCGAGGAGGGGGGCGGAACGCGCATTCCGACGGGATTCATCGGCGAACAGAATCTCGACCTCGCGACCGGGCAGATCGCGTCGCAACCGATCTGCGGTGGAAGCCCGAACGTCGTCGGAAACCGCGGCGATCGCTACGACCCCTGGCCGGGCGAGGGGAACCGAACCAGTTTCGACGGCTTCTCCTGCCCCAACAGCAATCGCAAGTGCAAGGACCTCGCGACGCAGGTCGCGGTGCGGGACATCGCCGAGGTCGCGGGCAACATCACCGCCGACATCCTGGTGACGGAACTCCAGATTCGCCGCGAGCCCGTGGTCATCGACGACGCCCCGTCCCCGGGAACGCCGAACAACGGCAATGCGCTCCTCGAGAGCGGTGAGATCGTCCGCATGCGCTTCCCGATCACGAATCTGGGGACCACGACCACCGTGCCGTTGAGCGTGCTGCTCGCGCCCGCCGACGAGTTTCTCATCCTCCTTCCCGACACGCTCGAGTACCCGCCGCTCACGCCGGGTGAGACGGACTCCGGCAGCGTCTTCACGGCCGAGGTGAGTCTTACGCCCGACCCGGGCGCGACGACGATGAGGTATCAGATCCAGTCGCCCTTCAATCTGGTGACCTCCGACAGTTTCCAGCTCTACCTCGGCACGCGGACCGGGCTCTGCGACAACTTCGAGGGGGGCGTGACCCGCTGGCGCGCGGTCGCGAACGGTTGCGACGGCGTGAACGAGTGGCACCCGGAGCAGGGCCCGAACAGCACGGGGTTCGGCTCGTGGGCGTGGCGGCTCGGGCCGTACGGGCCGATCGGCTCGTATGCGTCGACGCAGGACGCGCGGCTGATGAGCCCGCCGATCCGGCTGCCTGGAACGACGGATACGCTTCGGTTCTTCCATCGCTACGATTGCGAGTTCGCGTTCGACGGACTCTCGGTGGAGATCTCGACGGACGCCGGCACCTCCTGGAACCTGCTCACGCCCGTCGGGGGCTACACGTCCGGCGACCGCTACAGCGGAACGAAGTCGACGTTCACCGAGGCGATCTTCCCGCTCGACGGCTATTCAGGCGTCGTTCAGATCGGCTTCCGCTTCCGATCCCAGCCGCCCAACGACGGGATCGGCTGGTGGATCGACGACGTCACGGTGACGGGAGACGCGCCCTGCGCGCCGGTCGACGTGGCCATCGAGCGGTTCACGGCGGCCGCGGTGGAGGACGTCTCGCCGCCGCGGGTCCAACTCGAATGGGCGATCCCCGCGACGACCTCGGTGACGCTGACGATCGAGCGATCGTCCGCGGGAATTCCGCCGGGCACGATCATTCGGCTACCCGATTTTTCGGGACAAGGAAGCGCCGAGGACGTGAACGTCGTCCCCGGGGTTCAATACGACTATTGGCTCCGCGCGGCGCGACCCGGACACCCCGACGCCGTCGCCGGCCCGATTCGCGTCTCGGTTCCCGCCCCGGCGCCCGGCGCGGCGCCGAAGGTTTTCGCCCTGAGCCGGGTCCATCCGAACCCGTTCCGGCCCGCCGCCAACCTGGCGGTCTCCCTGGACCGCGACGGACCGTTCATGGTACGCATCTATCGTCCGGACGGCGGCGTGGTCCGAACGCTGCGTTTCCCCGCCCGGCCGGCCGGTACGCACGCGATCACCTGGGACGGCCGCGACGACCGGGGCCGTTCGGCGGCCGCCGGCATCTACTTCTTCGAGCTGCGGTTCGGCGAACGGACCCGCGTTCAAAAGGCGGTACTGCTGCGATGAGCTCCACCACCACGCGACTGGACGGACCGATCGTCTACCTGGAAGTGCCCGGCCCCGAACATCTCCCGACCATCTGGAAGGTCTATCTCGACGCGCCCGACTACTTCGAGGCGATCCTCGGGACGAAGGACTTCGACCCGGTCGCCATCGAAATGCTCTACGAAGACGCCATCTCCGACGAGAACCGCTTCTACTTCGGAATTCGGCGGAACGATTCGAAGGCGCTCATCGGAACGCTCGAAGTGGAAGTGGGGACGTCCGAGTTGCCGGCGACGTTGCGGGGGCTCGTCCTCGCGCAGGCGGAGCGCGGCCACGGCTACGGGCGGGCGGCTCTCGAGCTGGTGGAGCAGTTCCTCGTGGACGAGTACGGCGTGGCGGCGATCGCGGCCGAGGTTCCCCCGGGCTACGACGACGGAGAGCGATTCCTGGAGGCGATGGGGTTCCGGGAGCGCCGCCTCAAGTCCGGCGACGTCCGCTGGATCAAGCGGATCGAGTCGGACTAGAGTTCGGGTTCGAGTCGCGCGCGGCGATCGCGCGATTCACGCGGGAGAGCAGTTCCTCGAGGTCGAACGGCTTGCTCACCACGAACGTGACGCCGTGGTCGCGCACCATCTCCTCGCTGATCGTGGCGCCCCAGCCCGTGACGAGCCCGAGCACGATGTTCGCCGCCCCTTCCTTCCGCACCACCCGCGCGACGTCCCAGCCGCTCACGTCGGCCATGCCGAGGTCGGTCAGCACGGCGTCGTAGCGCCCTTCCCGGAAACGCGCGATCCCCTCCGAACCCGACGACGCGGTGGTGACGGCGTGGCCGCCGCGCTCGAGCGCGTCGCGCAGGACGCCGAGGAGTTCCGTCTCGTCGTCGACCACCAGGATCTTCGCCTCATAGGGCGCGTGCACGCGGACCGGCGAGGCCGCGGCGGAGCCCGCCTGCTCCGTGGCGGGGAACCGCATGCGGATCGTCGCGCCTTCGCCCGGCGAGGTCTCGACCTCGACGGTGCCGCGATGGCGCGACACGATTCCGTAGACCATGGAGAGTCCGAGGCCGGTGCCCGCGAGGCCCTTCGTCGTGAAGAAGGGTTCGAACATGCGGCTCCGGACGTCGTCCGTCATGCCGGTTCCGTCGTCCACCACCTCGAGGATCGACTCGTCGCGTTCGCCGCGGCAGCGGATGGTGATGGAGCCGCCGTGGGGCAGCGCGTCGACCGCGTTGAAGATGAGGTTCGTCAGCGCCTCGCGGATCTCGGCGCGCGAGCCGAGGATCGGCCGGGCGTCGCGGACGTCCACCCGGACGTCGACCTTCACGCCGCGCCGCTGCGCGTCGTTCTTCCACTTGCCGCGCGTGATCTCGATGACCTCCTCGGCGATGCCCGGAAGGTCGAGCGCCTCGTGCGCGCGATCCTCGCGCACGCGCGTGAACTGCTGAATCCGCCGGACCGCCTCGCCGCCGTCCATGGCCGCCTGACGGATGACGTTCAGCCCCGACGTGAGCTCCGGCTCCTGCGTCTTCATGAGCAGGAGCTGCGTGCGGCCGAGGATGATGCCGAGGTTGTTGTTGAAGTCGTGGGCCACGCCCGCCGCGAGCTCGCCCAGGGCGCGGAGCTTCTCGCCGCGCGCGAGCCGGTCTTGAAGATCCCGCATGGCCGACACGTCGGAGAGGAGCATCATGCTGGCCGGCTCGTTCTGGAACACGAGCGGCGCCACCTGGAACTCGGCGTGCACCTGGCGTCCCCCGGCGTGCGCGATCTCCACCGGGATCTGGGGGCCTTCCTCCGCCTGGCCGCGGAGCGCCTCGCGAACGGCCTCCTGGGACTCCGGCGCGAAGAGGGATTCGGCCACGAAGCCCTCCATCCGCAGCGCCGCCGCGGTGCGCCCCGTCATCCGCTCCAGGGCGGGATTCGTGAAGACGACCTTCCCGGCCTGGATGATGGCGATGCCCTGCGGCGCGCTCTCGACGAGGACGCGGTACTTCGCTTCCGATTCCACCAGGGCGCGCGTGCGCGCCTCCACGGCGGCTTCGAGCGTCTGGTTGAGGCGCGACAGGTTCTCCCGGCTCGCGAGCACTTCGATCTGCTGGCGCTGCACTTCCTCGGCCATATGGTCGAAGTGCCAGGCGAGCGTCTCCAGCTCGTCGCCCGAATGGAGGTTCACGCGCTGCGAATAGTCCCCCTTCGCGATGGCGCGAGTCGCGGTGACGAGACGCTGGATCGGCCGCGTGATGCCGCCGGCCGCCGCCCGCGCCGCGAGGAGACAGAGCACGGCGGCGAGGATGCCCGCCAGGATGAGATTTCGCGTGAGCGCGGCGATCTCGTGATCGACGCCGTCCATCGAGACCGCGATGCGCACCGTGCCCCACTTCACCGCGTACCCCTGCACGTAGACGGGTAGGAAGATCTCGAGCAGCCGCGGATCGCCCGGGCGCGACGGCGAGAGGAACCGCCAGCGCTCCTCGCGCGTGGCGTGAGCCAGGAAGTCGGCCGCGTCGCGGGGCGGGTTGCCGAAGGAATTGTCGCTCCGGCTGTCGGCCGCGATCATCCCTTCCTTGTCGTAGATGACGACGTAGGCGATCTCGCTCCCTTCCTGCGAGCGGCTCGCGGCCTGGTTGAGCGCGACGTAGTTGTAGGAGAGGAGCGACGGCGTGGAGAGCCAGGCGATATTGCGGGCCACCGCGATGCCGCGCTTCCGCGTCTCGCGCTGGAGCGATTCCGATTCGCTGCGGACGATGAAGGTCACCGCGGCGGCGACGAGCGCCACGACGACGACCGCGAAGGTCAGAAAGATGCGCGCTTGGAGCCCCCGCCAGAACGGAATGGGGCGCTCAGCGGGATGCGTCGCGTCGGTCCCGGCCATCCCTGGGCTCCGTGAGGTGGAGCTTCTCCATGGCGAGCGTCGAGATCCCGAGCGGGTTCATCTCGAGGCCGGCCACGTTGTCCTTCATTCCGATGAAGCTGACCGTGTAGTAGAGCGGCACGAACGGCGCATCGAGGATGATCGCCTCCTCCGCGCGCCGGTAGAGTTCGGCTCTCGCGTCGGCGTCGAGCGTGGCGCGCGCGGCGTCGAGGAGCGAGTCGACGCGCCCGCCGTCGTAGCGGAAGTAGTTCGACGCGCTCGTCGAATAGGCGAGGCTTCGGAGGAACGTCTCCGGATCGGGAATGTCGGCGATCCAAGCGAGCCCGAACATCGGGACTTGGCGGTTCGTGATCGCTTTGTCGAGGACGGCCCACGATTCGTATCGGATGCGCACCGTGATGCCGGCTTCCGAGAGCGAGTGGACCATCACCGAGTCGACCTGCCGAAGATCGTTGCCGCCGATGCTCTTCCAGAGCGAGATCGCGGGCAGCGGATGGTTCGGCCCGTAGCCGGCCTGCGCGAGCAGCGACTTCGCCGCCGCGAGGTCGCGGTGCGGCACCTTGCTGGCGGGCGAGTAGCCGGGAATGCCCGGCGGCAGGATGCCCTGCGCCAGGGTCTTCCCTTCCGGCAGCGCGTTCAGCATCGCCTGGCGGTCGATCGCGAGCGCGACGGCGCGCCGCACGCGAACGTCGTTCAGCGGGGCGATCGACGCGTTCATCCCGATGAAGGAGAGACTCAGGTCCTGCCAGCGAAGCACGGCCAGCCCGGGCCTCGCCCGGAACTCCTCGATCCGGTTGCTCGGCAGGAGGCTCAGCGTCGCGCGCCCGTCGAGGAGCGCGTTCGCGCCGGCCGTGACGACGTCCCCCGGCGGCGCGATGAAGAGCAGGCTGTCGAGCTTCGGCCGGCCCATGAAGTAGTCATCGTTCGCGGCGAGCGTGACGGCCTGATCGGGATGCAGCCGGACGAAGCGGAACGGGCCCGTCCCGACCGGATTCGACTCGAGCGCGTGCGGACCGCCCTCCTCCAAGACCTCTCGCGGAACCGCGCTCGTCTGATCGAGCGCGAGAGCGGAGAGGAGCGAGGGGTAGGGGCGGCTCAGGGTGATCTCGAGCTGATAGCGGTCGATGACGCGAATCCCGCGAATGGTCTTCGCCTTCCTCGCCGTGAACTCCCGAACGCCGTCGATCGCGTCGAGGTAGTTCGCCGCGAGGCCCTCCGAGAGGAACGGCTCCTGGAAGACGCGCGTCAGGCTGTAGGCGAAGTCCTGCGCGGTCACCTCGCGTCCGTTGTGGAAGTGGACCCCGGGGCGAAGGCGGAAGACGTAGCGAAGGCCGTCCTTCGAGATGGTCCAGCTCTCGGCGAGCTGCGGGGTCGGCTCGAGATCCGACGTCAGTCCGACGAGCGGGCTGTAGATCTGCGCCACGACCTCGGAGGAGTAGGCGTCGGCCGCGCGGGCGGGGTCGAGCGTGTGCGGAAATTCCTGGTAGAAGCGGAACGTGTTCGGCGAGTCGCCGCGGCGCGGTGCGGTGGACGTCGTCCCCGCCCCGCCGGCCGGCGACCGGCTGTCGTCGCCGCCCTGGTGGCGGCGCCAGACGCTCGGGAGCGCGACCGCGAACAAAAGCAGTAGCACCGCGCCCAGCGCGGCCATCCTCCCACCCCATTTCTCCCACATGGCGCCCATCTCGGTATGAATCGGAATGAAGGGGGGCTTGCTTAACGCGATTCT
>DASTSZ010000332.1:0-7736 GCA_035760425.1 Candidatus Eiseniibacteriota bacterium
CCCTCGCGCGAGACCGGCTTGAAGCCGACGGCCGTGCTCTCGGGGAAGCGGACCTTCTTGTAGCTCGATGGGAACGTGGCCTTCAAGAACTCGAGGACCTTCTTCACATCGTCGGAGCCTTCCGCGAATTCGATGCCGGCGTAGATGTCCTCCGTGTTCTCGCGGAAGATCACCATGTCGACCTTCTCCGGCGTCCGCACGGGCGACGGAACCCCCTGGAACCAGCGCACGGGGCGAAGGCAGACGTAGAGGTCGAGGATTTGACGGAGCGCGACGTTCAGCGAGCGGATGCCTCCGCCGATCGGCGTCGTGAGGGGGCCCTTGATGCCGACCAGGTAGGCGCGGAACGCGTCGAGCGTGGCGTCGGGGAGCCAATTGCCCGTCTTGTCGAAGGCCTTCTGGCCGGCGAGCACTTCCTGCCACGCGATCTTCCGCTCGCCCTTGTACGCCTTCTCGACCGCGGCGTCGAGCACGCGGACGGAGGCGCGCCAGATATCGGGGCCGGTGCCGTCGCCCTCGATGAAGGGAATGACGGGGTGATTCGGCACGACCATCTTGCCGTCTCGCAGGGTGATGGCTTCGCCTTGGGCGACACTCATCGTTCGGTCTCCTTCCGCCGCGCGTCGCGCGGGCTCAGTAGGCGTCCCACCGCGCGTCTTCGGGTCGGAGCCGTCTCGACGCGGGGTAGGGATAGATGTCGGGCACCACGCCCTGGCGGTGAAGCTCCTGCATGCGGCGCCAGAAGGCGGGTTCGAGGAGTTCTCGGTGCGTCGCGAGGAACGACTCCAGCAGATCGCCGCGCAGCCCCAGGAACGCTCGGAACTCTTCGGGGAAGATGTCGTCTTCCCCTACAAAGTACCACGGTTCCAGCGCCACTTCCTCCTCATCGGTGGTAGCCGAAGGTAGCTCTCGGAAGCGGCAGTCGGTCAGGAGGCAGAGCTCGTCGTAGTCGTAGAAGATCACGCGCCCGTGCCGCGACACCCCGAAATTCTTGAGGAGCATGTCCCCGGGGAAGATGTTCGTCGCCGCGAGGTCGCGCATCACCTGTCCGTACTCCAGGACGGCCGCGCGAGCTTCGGCGGCGGGCGCGTCCTGCAGGAAGACGTCGAGCGGGACGAGGCGCCGCTCGGTATAGAGGTGCCGCAGAACGACCGTCGACTCGCGGATCTCGACCGACTCCGAGGCGGAGGTCGCCAGTTCCTCGAGCAGCGCGGGCGTGAACCGCTCGCGCGGGAACTCGAGATGCTCGAACTCCTGCGCGTCGACGAGTCGCCCCGCGCGATCGTGCCGGAAGACGAGTCGGTACTTCTCCCGAACCTCCTCGTGCGTGACGGTCTTCGGAGGCGGGAATCGATCCCGGATCACCTTGAAGACGACGTCGAATCCGGGCAGCGCGAAGACCACCATGACGAGGCCGCGCTGGCCGACCGCGATGTCGAACCGCTCGTCGCTCGTCGCCAGGTGGTGGAGGAGCGAACGGTAGAGCTCCGTCTTCGCGTGGCGGTGGAATCCGAGCGCGCTCCAGAGGTCGGCGATCGGCTTGCGCGGCAGGAGCGAGCCGAGAAAGTCGACCATCTCTTTCACGCGCTCGAGTTCGACGAAGAAGTAGGTGTGGGCGAAACTGAAGACGACGCTCAGTTCGTCCTCCGAGAAGAGCGCGGCGTCGAGGAGGATGGCGCCGGCCGGGTTCCGGAGCGCGAGCAGGAGCGGCAGCCGCCCGCCCCGCGTGTGGATCTGCCCGGCCAGGTAGGCGCCCTTGCCGCGGAAGAAGGGCGCGCGGACCATCTCGATCGCGACGACGTCGGCCGGCGGGACCTGCGCGGCGAGCGAGGCGGCCACGCGCGCGGCGTCGCCCTCGAGATCGTCCCAAGGAATCGTGAACTCGGCGTCGAGAAGCACGGCGCGGATGGCCGCTTCGAGCGATCCGTCGACGCGATGGACGCTCGTGAAGCTCCAGGGCGCCGCGTAACGGGCGGGAAAGGTCTCCGCCCGCACGAACTCCACGAGCGGGTCGACCCCCACGGTGTGGAAGACCCGCCGCACGTTCGAATTGAAGAAGGTCTCGGCCAGTTCCCGCTCCGGGTGGAGCGCGATGCGTCGCTCGAAGACCGATCGGATCGCCGTCCAGGTCTCGCGCTCGCCGCTCCGCTCGTCCAGGAGCTCCCGGATCGCGGCCACCGATTGGACGACGAAACCGCCATAGAGATCGAGGCGGTTCTTCGCCCCGCGCTGGATGGCGGGCCAATCGCTCCGCTCGAAGTTGCCGCGCGCCTCGGCGGTCAGCGCCCGAAAGCGGGTCAGGTAGCGTTCGAAGCCGTCGGCGATGAGTTCGGCGCCGGTCGCGGCGAGGGCGGCTCGGTCGGAAGGGTCTCGCTGGCGTTCCATGGAGAACGGCAGTGTAGCGGAGCCGGGGGGGCTCCGCGACACGCGCGACGCGGCCGGCGCCGGGACGCCCGCCCGGCCGGGGCGTGGTATGCTCCGCGCCGACGCCGCCCCGCCATGTCATGGATCGTCGCGGTCGCTCCGGAGCGTGCGTCGTCCACCCGCACCAGAGGAAGGGAACATGGTCCCGATCCCGTCTCTCCTACTTCCGATCCTTCTCTCCGCCGTCGTCGTCTTCATCCTCAGCGCCATCTTTCACATGGTCCTCCCGTTCCACCGGAACGACTTCAAGAAGGTCCCGAAGGAAGACGAGTTGCTGGACGCGCTCCGCCGGCTCGACATCCCGCCCGGGGACTACATGGTTCCGTGCGGGGGCGGCATGGAGTCGATGAAGGACCCGGCGTTCGTGGAGAAGATGACGAAGGGCCCGATCGTGCTCATGACGCTGACCAAGGGGAAGGCGCCGTCGATGGGGAAGGAACTCTTCCAGTGGTTCCTCTTCTGCGTCGCGGTGTCGATCGTGACCGCCTACGTCACGGGCCACGCGGTGCAGGCGGGCGCCGGCTACCTCCAGGTCTACCGCTTCGCCGGATGCGTCTCGTTCCTCGCGTACGGCTTCGCGAGCATCCCCGAGTCGATCTGGTACAAGCGGAACTGGGGCACGACGTGGAAGTCGGTCTTCGACTCCCTCGTCTACGGCCTCTTCACCGGCGGCATGTTCGGGTGGCTCTGGCCCAAAATGTAGAGGCGGCCGGCCGTTCGATCAGACTACGGCTGTTTCGGCGCCGGCTCGGGCACTCCGCCCAGCCGGCGCAGTCGTTCCAACCGCTCGGCTTCGTCGCGCTGAAGCCAAGGGTCGGACGCCAAGAGCCGGTAGGCTTCCGCGAAGTGGGGCGCGGCCTCCGACGCCCGGCCGAGCGCGAGGAGGCACTCGCCGATCTCCTCCTCGACGTAGCCGTCGGGCGCGTTCGCGGCCGCGGCGTCGACTCGCATCGTCTCCTGCGCCGAGAGCGCCTCCTGAAGCCGCCCCAACGATCGGAGCGCCCGCGCGACACACCATCGGGCGTGATGGATCCGCTCCCTCTTTCCCTCGGCTTCCCTCTCGACGAGCGCCTTCCGGAAGAGATCGAGCGCCGTTTCGAACTCCCCTTTCTCGTGATAGGTCCAGCCCAGGTTGTTCAGTAGGGAGCCGAGCCAGCGGCGGGCCTTGGGGTCCGACGATTTCTCGGCGTAGTCGATCGCGGTCTTGTTCCACGCGACCGAGGAGTCGCCCGATTCCACGATTCCGAGCATGTGCGCCGCGTCGACGGCGAACCCGTCGGCGCGGATCGAACGGGCGAGGTCCCACGCCGCGCGGAAGAGCGGCTTGGCTTCGTCCGATCGCTTCGACGAGTTGAGCAGTCGGCCTCGCTCGAGGAGGATTCGAACTCGGCTCACGGCGTTCGGACCGGCGGGAATCGCTTCCGCCTCGTCGAGCGTCCGGGCAGCCGCGTCGAACTTCATCTGCAGACCCTCGGTGCGGGCGATCTGCGTCAGGAGCTGCGCCAGATAGTCGGCGTCGCCCGACTGGCGCGCGGCCGGAAGAAGGTCGCGGAAGAGCCGTTCTGTGGAGTCGGGATGGTCGTAATTCCACGCGGCGTCGAAGTCCGCGAGCGGGGTCTTATCGGCGGCCATGGCATGCCTCGGAGCCGGCGGCCATCCGCCGGCGGCCAGGGTGAGGAGGAGCGCCGTCACGACCCACCGCGAGTGGCGCCGCGATTGGGAGGTTGGCGCCAGGGAATCAGTTCGCGGCAAGGTCGGTATCCGGGCCCGGCTCGGTCATGCGCGGAAGTGTAGCGTCCGCGACGCCGGCGCGTCAGGGAGTACTACCCAAGTCCACCTGACGGCGGGGCGGGGGTCCCGTAGTCTGTCGCCGCCTTCCTGCCGCAACCTATTGGCGGGAGGCGAACAAGGGCCGGTCGGCGCCGGCCCTCACCCTCCGGGGGAGCGGACGATGACGCGAGGAATGGTCGTGCGGTGGAAGTCGTTGTCAATCATTGGCTTGGCCGCCATCTCGCTCCTCTTCGCCGCTCCGCCGACCGCGGGGGCCGCGAAGCCGAAGGTCACCGACGAGGAGTGCCTCGACTGCCATACCGGCGGCACGCTGGAGCCGCGGACCATTCGGGGGGAGAAGGTCTCCCTCGACGTCGCCCCCGCCGTCCTACATGCCTCCGCGCACGCGAAGTTGGCCTGCGTCGAGTGCCACGTCGGCTTCGATCCCGAGGAGACGCCGCACCGCGCGCGCCCGACGCCGGTCGCCTGCGGCGGCTGCCACACGGACGCCGACTCCTCGCACGTCTTCCACGCCCCCGGCACGAACGCGAAGGTGCGGGGCGCCACCGGCAAACTGACCTGCAAGACCTGCCACGGATCGCACGACGTGCCGACGAAGGGCGCGCTCACCACCGCGACCGGCGCGCGCGCCATCAACGCCGGCTGCGCGCCCTGCCACAAGGAGGAAGTCGCGCACTACGAGCACTCCGCGCACGGCCGCGCCGCGGCGGAGGGGCAGAAGGAGGCGCCAACCTGCGTCGGATGCCACAAGCAGGCGATCACCGGGGCCCGCAACGGCGGGGAGAACGCGCACCACAAGCTGGAGCAGGAACGGCTCTGCTTGGACTGCCACCTCGACGACCCGGCGGTCCGGCAGCGCGTCGGTCCCAAGGCGGGTTTCATCAAGGCGTATGAGACGAGCGTTCACCGCGCCGAACTCCAGGCGGGGAACGCCAAGTCGGCCACCTGCATCGACTGCCACGGCGCGCACGAGATGGCGAAAGGCTATGTCGCCGACGCGAAGACGGAGAAGTTCCACATCCCCGCCACCTGCGGCCGCTGCCACGAAAAGGTGGCGCACGCCTTCGCGGGAAGCGTGCACGGCAAGGCGATCGCGAAGGGGAATCCCGACTCGCCGGTCTGCACCGACTGCCACGGCGAGCACACCATCAAGAAGGCCGACGCGCCCGACTCACCGGTGGCGCCCGGAAACGTCTCCACGGAAGTCTGCTCGCCCTGCCACTCGTCGGTGCGGCTCGCCACGAAGTACGGGATCCGGAGCGACCGGTTCAAGACCTTCAACGACTCCTTCCACGGTCTCGCCCTGCGAGGCGGCCAAGTTTCCGCGGCCAATTGCGCGTCCTGCCACGGCTCGCACGACATCCTTCCCTCCAGCGACCCGCGGAGCCTCGTCCACCCGTCGAACCTCGCGAAGACGTGCGGCGAGTGCCACTCGGGCGCGACCGCGGCCTTCGCGCGCGGCAAGGTGCACCTGGAGTCGGAGAACGCGGAGGAGCCGCTCCTCTACTGGATCGCCACCATCTACACCCTCTTGATCGTCGGCGTCGTCGGGGGGATGTTCCTCCACAACGCGGTCGACTTCTGGCGGAAGGCGCGCCACAAGCTGCGCGTCCGGCGCGGCCTCGAGCCGGCGCACGAGCCCGAGAGCCACGCGCTCTACGTCCGCATGACGAAGGGCGAGCGGATCCAGCACGCCACGCTCCTCGTGAGCTTCGTCGTCCTGGTCGTGACCGGCTTCATGCTCCGCTTCCCGGAGGCGTGGTGGATCACGGTTCTCCGGAAGGTCTGGGGCAATCTGTTCGAGGCCCGCAGCGTCATTCATCGCGTCGCCGGCGTCGTCATGGTCGTCGCCTCGATCGCCCACATCTACTACCTCGCCTTCACGGCGCGCGGCCGGGAATTCCTGCGGGACATGATGCCCCGGCCGGGCGATATTGGAGACGTCGTGGCGGCGCTGCGTTACTATGCGGGCCTGCGGAAGGAGCGCCCCCGCTTCGGGCGCTTCTCCTACATCGAGAAGGCGGAGTATTGGGCGCTGGTCTGGGGGACGGTGGTCATGGCGGGAACGGGCGTAGTGCTCTGGTTCCAGGACCCTGCGATCGCGCTTCTCACGAAACTCGGCTGGGACGCCGCCCGCTCCATCCACTACTACGAAGCGATCCTCGCCACGCTCGCGATCATCGTCTGGCACCTCTACTTCGTGATCTTCAATCCCGACGTCTATCCGATGAATCTCGCGTGGCTCAAGGGCACGATCACGGAGGAGGAGATGGCCGACGAGCATCCGCTCGAACTGGAGGCGATTCGCCGCCGGGAAGCGGAGGCGGCGGCCGCGAAGGCCCAAGCCGACGCGCGACGCGCGGCCGACCCATCACGCCGGGAGGGGACCGAGTGAAAGACAGCGAAGGCACCGACCTCGAGCGACGCGGCGTTCTCATCTGGCTCTCCCGCGGATTCCTCGCGCTCTGGGCGCCCGCGGCGGCCGGCGTCGCGACGTCCTTCCTCAAAGCGCCCTCCTCGGAGCATCGCCCCGGGGAGAAGGCGATTCGCGCCGGCGCGTTCTCGTCGCTGCCGGTGGGGGACGCGCGCTTCGTCCATCACGGCAACGACCCCGTCTTCGTCGTCCGCGTATCGGAATCGCAGGTGGTGGCTGTCTCGGCCATCTGCACCCACATGCGCTGCGTGCTGCGTTGGGACAAGGACTCGAGCACCTTCCAGTGTCCCTGCCACGACGGCTCGTTCGACCGCAAGGGGAACGTGCTCTCGGGCCCGCCCAAGAAGCCGCTCCCGCAATTCCCCGCGGAAGTCCGAGCCGACGAAATCGTCGTTCACACCTGAGCGAAGGGAGCCACGTGGATTCGAATCGAGAGGGGAAGCGATCCTGGCTGAGTTGGCTCGAGGCGAGAGTCAACCTGACCGAGATCGTCTCCTTCCTCAGCGTCTTCGGCCTCCTGCCGGCCGAACTCGACTCGCGGAAGCCGCTGCGCGAGGCGCTGCGCGAAGCGATGTCGCAGCCGCTGCCGTCCTACGCGCGCTGGCCTCGTGTCCTCGGCATCCTCTCGTTCCTCCTCTTCCTCTTCCTCGTCGCCACGGGCACGATGCTGGCGTTCTACTACCAGCCGACGGCGGAGCAGGCGTATCCCTCCGTGACGCTCATCGCGCGCGACGTCGCCTTCGGCACCCTGATCCACCAGGTGCACTACTGGTCGGCGGCGCTCTTCCTCATTCTGCTCGGCATGCGCGTCATTCGATTCTTCTTCCAGGGGCTCTACGCCAAGGGACGCGAGGTCGTCTGGATGGCCGCGGTGCTCACGTTCGTCGCCGCCGCCATCGCCGATCTCACGGGGCGCCTCCTCCCCTACGACGCGTCGGGCTACTGGACCACCGTGCGCGCGCGCGAGGTGACCGACGCGCTCCCGATCCTCGGCCCGATCACGTCCTTCCTCGTCGGAGGGACGGGACTCGACTCGACCGTTCTCACGCGCTACTACGTGCTCCACATCGCGATCTTCCCGATCCTT
>DASTSZ010000333.1:0-3666 GCA_035760425.1 Candidatus Eiseniibacteriota bacterium
CGTGCACGCCAAGGACAAGGCCACCGGCAAGGAGAACAAGATCACCATCAAGGCGAGCTCCGGCCTCACCGAGGAGGAGATCCAGAAGATGGTGAAGGACGCCGAGGCGCACGCGGACGAGGACAAGGAGCGCCGCGAGCAGATCGAGGTGAAGAATCGCGGCGACGCGCTGGCCTGGGAGACCGAGAAGCAGCTGAAGGAACTCGGCGACAAGGTCGACGCCGAATCGAAGGCGAAGGTCGAGGGCGCGCTCGATACGCTGAAGAAGGCGCTCGAGCGGAACGACGGCGCCGAGATCAAGTCGGCGAGCGAGGCGCTCTCGCAGGTCTGGAACGAAGTTTCGTCGAAGCTCTACGCCGAGGCGGCGAAAGCCGGCCAGGCGGGCGGCCCCGGCATGGGCGGTCCGGAAGGCCCCGGCGGCCCCGCGGGCGCGGCCGGCGAGCCGGGCGCGGCGGGGAAGAAGGGCGACGGGGAAGACGGCGCCGTGGACGCGGACTACGAGGTGGTCAAGTAGCGCGCGGCGAACATCGATACGCGGCCACAACGATCCGCCCCGGCAGGAAACTTGCCGGGGCGGTTTCGCATTCAGGTCCCAGAGGCGGGTCGATCTCGTAATGGCCGCGAGGGAAATCCGCAGCCCTTGGAATTCCGGAATCCGGCGCCGCGCGGCGGCGTCCAACCTGTGTCGGGCTCGTCACCGCAATGCGGCGATCCCGATTCCCCGAAAGGAGTCGCTGTCATGAAGGCCGTCACCCTCCAGAAAGCCACCTTCGCCGCCGGATGTTTCTGGGGCGTCGAAGAGACGTTTCGCCAGACCCGTGGCGTCATCGGCACGGCCGTCGGCTACGTCGGCGGCAAGACCTCGGAGCCGACGTACGAGCAGGTCTGCTCGGGTCGGACGGGTCACGCCGAGGCCGTGGAGGTCACCTTCGACCCGACGGTCGTGAGCTACGAGGCGTTGCTCAAGATCTTCTGGGAGAACCACGACCCGACGACCCTGAATCGTCAGGGGCCCGACGTGGGAGATCAGTACCGCTCGGCTATTTTCGTTCATTCGCCGGAGCAGGAAACCGCGGCGAAACTATCGAAGGCGAGCCTGGAAGGGTCGGGCCAGTTCCGACGGCCGATCGTGACGCAGATCGTGCCCGCTTCCACCTTCTGGCGCGCCGAGGAGTATCACCAGCAGTACCTGGCGAAACGAGGCATCCGCTCCTGTCACATCTAGGAGCGTTTCGAATCGACGAGCCATAGGGGCGAAAACGCGGCGCCGAACCAGGCACCCCCCACATCTTGAAAAGCGCCGCGTCTAGCCCCGTCCAATTTCCCGCAAGGGATTCCCGCCCCACGTCGTTCCCGCCGGCAGCGTCTTCCCCTTCGGCAGGAGCGAAAGCGCCCCGAGCACCGA
Organism: Candidatus Eiseniibacteriota bacterium; assembly: GCA_035760425.1. Taxonomy (GTDB): domain Bacteria; phylum Eisenbacteria; class RBG-16-71-46; order SZUA-252; family SZUA-252; genus SZUA-252. The sequence goes on from DASTSZ010000333.1 coordinate 1,406, forward strand.
GCCCTCCTCCATCGTCGCCCCCGGAAAGACGATCGACGACTGGCCCACCGTGCATCGCGCCCCGATCCGCACGCGGCGGATCTTCAGCACGCCCGCTTCGCCGGCGTGCCCGATGATCACCGCGTCGCCCCCCACGAACGCCCCGTCGCCGAACTCCAGCAGATCGAAATCGAAGAGGTTGCAGCTGTTGAGGACCACGCCCCGCCCGATCTTCGCGCCCATGGCGCGGTAGAAGGCGTTCAGGAGCGGCATTCCCTTCAGATGTTGGAGGATCAGGATCTTCGCGAGCCCGACGAGCGATCCGAGGAACGCCCATCGGAGCGCGTAGGCGGAGACGAAGGGGTGATCGCCCTCGCGGCCGCGGAAGAACATCAGGTGCTTGATGAGGATGACGAGCAGGAGATAGACGACGCCGAAGATCAGATACCCGACGCCGAGCGAAAGCGCCAGGAGCGGAAGCGATCCGCGGTCCCAGAAGATGCGGATCACGAGAATCGCCGGAAGGAGCGCCGCGCCGACGATGAGGAACTGGAAGATCAGATAGAGAAGCGCCCCGACGCGCAGGCCGTAGTCGAGGAGGCGGCTCATCGAGGTCCTCCCGGGGTGAATTCCGCGGTCATCGCGCGCGCGGGATGCGCGACGCGCGCGGCGAAGGCGGCGTCGGCATGTTCCGGTGCCCCGCGAAGGGCATCTGCACCATCGCCGCCGCCAAGACCAGGCCGAGGTGCGCGAAGAAATATCGTTTCAACGGCGCCTCGCCCTCCGCGTAGTGGTGGCGATCGGCGCTGAAGAGGAACTGCATCGCCGAGAACGCCTCGCCGTACTTGTCGATCGTGCTCGCGGTGCCGAAGGTGAGCGCGACCCAGCCGATCGGCACGCCCACCACGACGATCGCGGCCGCGATGAGGGCGCTGGTCCGAAGCCGCATCGCCGCCGCGAGGCTCGAGGCGCCGAGCCCCGCGTTCAGGAGCCACGCGCCGAGCCACGCGCAGGAGGCGATCGTCCCGCCGCCCGCCATCAACTCCACGACGTTGTGCGTCGCCGCGAAGGGGACCACGACGACGTAAGAGATCCCCAGCAGAACGAGCGCGGGCGCGGTCCATCGCCGCAGCGCGCCGCGGTCCCGCTCGACGTGCGGACCGGCGACCGAGGCGGCCAGATGCGCGCCGCCGACGAAGAGCGCGGAGACGGTCCCGAAGAGCGCGAGAAAGCGGCCCATGATCTCGAGTTCGCCCGGCCATCCCATCGCCGGGGGCCCGACGAGGTCGACGATCGCCGCGACCGGCGCGCCGCCGCGGACGCCCGCCCAGACGACGAGGGAGTGAACGAGGACGAAGACCGGGAGGAGCGCCGTGCGTCCCCAGCCGCCGCGCGAGCACCAGCGCGCGAAGACGATCGGGGGCGCGAAGGCGACGAAGATCCCGAGCGGGAATCCGAGGAAGACCAATCCGCCGCCGAGAGAGAGCAAGTCCTTCACGTAGTAGGGGAGCGCGTTCGACTCCGCCGCCACGAAGACCGCGGCGAGGAGAAGCAGATAGACCGCGGCGGAACGGTAGTAGACCTTCGCGCTTCCGCGCGCGCGACGAAGGCGCGTCGGCGCCGCGTACGGCGCGGCCGCCCCCGCGCCGTCGATCACCGCCGCCCCCGCGTCCGTGTCGGTGGTTTCGAGCGTCATCCGTCTCCCTCCTGGGATCGATCGGGCCGGATTCGGTACGCCAGCATGGCGCCCGCCGCCGCGCCGGTGGCCGCGCAGAGAACGTCCGTGGAGTCGCTCACGCGACTCTGGACGGTCAATTGAAGCGTCTCGACGCCGACGGCGAAGAGAAGCGTGAAGGCCCAGGCCATGACCGGCCGCGTTCCCCTCCCGAGCGCGAGGAGCGCCGCCGGCGGGAGCCAGAGCAAGGCCTCCGCGGCGAGTCCGAACGCCGCGGCGATCGGGTCGTGTCCGAGGGACGTGAAGGGAACCGGCCGATACATGCCGCGCTCCCACTTGGCCTGCAGCGACGCCACGTTCACCGTGATGTCGGCGGGGACGATCTTGTAGAAGACGACGAAGGCCGAGTAGGCGAGGACGAGCCAACCCGCGACGCCGCGGCGGCTCCGCGCGGCGCCCCAACGGTCGAAGGCGGTCCGGACCGCGCCGCCGGCCATCCACCAAGCCACGACCCCGGCCGCCGCTCCCCACGCCGCGGCGATCACGTCCCAGAGCGAGACGCTGCGCGGCGGCGTGAAGATCTGCCCGAACTCGAGCGCGGTCTGGA
>DASTSZ010000334.1:0-4913 GCA_035760425.1 Candidatus Eiseniibacteriota bacterium
GCGCGTCCTTCGCCTTCGCCTCGGCTTCCTGCGGGGACTCGAGCCGCTGGAACTCGTTCACGTCCGCGCCGGCGATGAACTGATTCTCCTTCCCGCTCACGAGGAGCAGCGCGCGCGGCGCCACGCCGCCCTTCGCCTTCAGCGCGGCCACCACGGCGCGAAGCGAGTCGAGCGACTTCGAGTCGAGGAGGTTCACGCGGCGATCGGGATCGTCGAAGGTGAGGACGTAGACGCCGGAGGCGCGCGCGTCGAGGCGGAAGGGGCCGTAGACACCCGCGCCCACCGAGAGCGGCGCGTGATCGGCCGCGGCGCGGGAGGGCCGGGGTGCCGGAGCCGGGGCCGCCGTGGCGCCGACCGGGGCCGACGTGGCGCCGACCGGGGCCGGCACGATCGGCACGGGTCCTTCAGGAACAATCGGCCCCGGCGGCGTCGCGTTCGCGCCGTCCGCGGCCGGGAAGAGCTCGCGCTGTTCGGAACTCAAGCGGCACGCTCCAGCACGAAGGCCGCGCCCTGGCCGCCGCCGACGCAGAGCGTGGCGAGACCGAGGGAGACGTCGCGGTGGCGCATCTCGCGAAGGAGCGTCAGCACGAGTCGCGTGCCCGACACCCCGACCGGATGGCCGAGCGCGATGGCGCCGCCGTTCACGTGCAGGATCGAGCGGTCGATCTCGCCCACCGCCTCGTCGAGCCCGAGCTTCTCGCGCGCGTAGGCGGCCGAGCCCATGGCGATTTCGTTCGCGATCACCTGGGCGGCGAAAGCTTCGTTCAACTCGATCAGCCCGAGGTCGGAGAAGCGCGCGCCCGCGCGGCGGAGCGCCACCGGCGTCGCGTGCGTGGGGCCGAGCCCCATGTGCGCGGGATCGAGGCCCACGAAGGCGTAGCCGCGAATGCGGCCCGCCGGCGCGAGGCCGAGTTCCTTCGCCTTCGCCGCCGAGGCCACCAGGATCGCGGCGGCGCCGTCGGTGATGGGACAGGAATTCCCGGGCGTCACGGTGCCGGTGCGCCGATCGAAGTAGGGGCGAAGTTTCGCGAGCGCTTCGAGCGACTGCGTCTTCCTCGGCCCCACGTCCTCCGCCACCATCTCGCGATAGGGCGCCGGAAACACGGGCGCGATCTCCTCGGCGAAGCGCCCCGACTCCTGCGCCGCCGCCGCGCGGCGATGGCTCTGGAGCGCGAAGTCGTCCTGCGCCTCGCGCGAGATGCCGAACTCGCGAGCCAGGAGTTCCGCCGTCTCGCCCATGTTGAGGCCCGAGATCGGATCGAGGAGCCCTTCCATGAGCGCGATCTTCGGCGTGAGGTCCTTGGGACGGAAGGTCGCGAGCGCGCCCACGCGCTGCACAGGGCTCTTCGCCTTCATCAGGCGCTCGAAGACGCGCGTCATGCCGTCGCTCACGTGGAGCGGGATGCGGCTCATCGACTCGGTGCCGCCCGCCACGACGAGGTCGGCTTGTCCCGAGGCCACGCGCTCGTACGCCTGCGCGATCGACTCCATGCCGGAGGCGCAGTTGCGATGGACGGTGACCGCGGGGACGCTCTTCGGAATTCCCGCAAGGAGGGACACGACGCGGGCGATATTGGCGGAGTCGGAGGGGCCGGCCACGTTGCCGATGATGACGTCGTCGACTTCATCGGGAGGAACGCCGGACCGGGCGAGGAGTTCGGAAACGGCGATCCGCCCCAGTTCCCTGGCGGGAACGCGCGCGAGCGCGGTGCCGGCCTTGGCGAACGGAGTGCGGAAGCCGTCCAGTAGTACGACGTCGCGCATCGTTTCCTTATCGCCTGAAGTCACGTAAGGGATTGCGTTTGTTCTCAGCGCCGGTAGTGTGTCACAGTGCCCCCAGGAGGTCAACGGATGGACGTTCGTACCGCGCCCGATCTATTAAAATATGCAGCCGAGGTGCGCCGGAAGCCCGACGCCTTCCTGGTTAAGCGGGAGGGTCATTGGGTGGCGGTGCCGATCGACGCGGCGGTCCAGCAGGTGACCGCCATGGCGCGGCAACTGCGTTCCCGAGGCCTCGGAAAGGGCGATCGCGTCGCCATTCTCGCCGAGAGCCGCCTGGAATGGGGCCTGGCCGACCTCGCCGTCCTGACGGTCGGCGGCGTGACCGTGCCGATCTACCCCACGCTCCCCGCCAACCAGGTCGCGCCGCTCCTCATCGACTCCGGGGCGGTCGGCGCCTTCACGTCGAGCGCCGCCCAGAGGGCGAAACTGGAGGAGGCGCGCGCCGCCGGCGGGACCGCGCTCAAGTGGATCCACACCTTCGACGAGGATCCCTGGCCCGCCGACCTCCCGGGCGCCGTCGATCCCGCCGTCCCGCTCCACCCCGACGACCTCGCCACGATCATCTACACCTCTGGCACGACCGGCACGCCCAAGGGCGTCATGCTCACGCACGGGAACGTCGTCTCGGAAGTGCTCCTGGCGCTCCAGGCGATGCAACTCCGCACCGACGACACCTACCTATCGTTCCTCCCGCTTAGCCACATCTACGAGCGGACGAACGGGCTCTTCACGATGCTCTACGCGGGCGTAACCATCGCCTACGCGGAGTCGTTCGACGCGTTGACTCGGAACCTGCGCGAGGTGAAGCCGACCATCGTGCTCTCGGTGCCGCGCCTCTACGAGAAGGTGCTCGCGAAGTCCGACGAGCGCGCGGGCGGCGCCGGCTTTCCCACCGCGCCGCTCTGGCGTTGGGCGCGGCGGGTGGCCATCGAGTGGGCCGGACGCCGCTCGGAGGGCCGCCCGGTTCCGCCGATGCTCGCGTTCCAACACGCGCTGGCGGGTCGCATCGTCTACAAGAAGCTCGTCGACGGGTTCGGCGGGCGGACGCGGCTTCGCGTCTCGGGCGGCGCGGCGCTCCATCGCGAAGTGGCGCTCTTCTTCTACGGCTGCGGCCTTCCGATCTTCGAGGGCTACGGGCTGACGGAGACGAGCAGCGGGATCTCGGTGAACGGATTCGACAAGCACAAGGTCGGGACCGTCGGCCCACTCTTCCGAAACATCGATGTGAAGTTCGCGGAGGACGGCGAGATCCTGATCCGTGGCCCGGTCGTCATGAAGGGGTACTGGAACAAGCCCGAGGCGACGGCCGAGGTGCTGCAGGACGGCTGGTTCCACAGCGGCGATATCGGCGAGATCGACGCCGACGGCTTCCTTCGCATCACCGACCGAAAGAAGGACCTTCTCGTGACGTCGGGGGGTAAGAAGGTGGCGCCCCAGCCGATCGAAGGCGCGCTGAAGGCGTCGCCCATGATCGCGGAAGCGCTCCTATTGGGCGACGGCGAGAAGTTCGTGGCGGCCTTGATCGCCGCCGCCGATGGCGCCTCGCGCGAGCAGATCGCGGCGGAAGTGGAGCGCGTGAACAAGTCGCTCGCGCAGTTCGAACAGATCCGGAAGTTCGCCCTGATCCCGAACGATCTCACCGTCGAGAGCGGCCTCATGACGCCCTCGCTCAAATTGAAGCGGAAGGCCGTGATCGAACACCACCGCGACATCGTGGCGCGCCTCTTCGCGGAGGGAGCGTAGGCTGAAGTCCCTCCGGGCCCCGTACTCGTGGTGGCGAGGAGCGTTCGCGGCGCTGACGGCGGGCATCCTCCTCTCGAGCGGATGCGCGGCCGCGCCGTCGGCCGCGCGGAGCGAGACGCCAGCGGCGACTGCCGCCCATCCCTCCCGCGTTCGAGCCCTCGCCGGCGAGGACGTCGTCCTCGACCTCACGCCCGCCGCGGAAGTCCTCTCGCTCTGGATGGATCCCTCGGCCGGATCGATCCGCGCGCGAGCCCGCGCCATCGCGACCGACATTCCCTACCAGACGCTCCGCAGTTACTACACGACGATGATGAGCTGCGTCCCCACCGACGCCGAGGTGGCGCGCGCGATCGCGGTGCCCGACTCCGGCATCTGCGGCTTCGGGCTCGAATCCGCGTACCGCGAGCGGGCCGCCGTCGACAGCATGGTGCGCGCGCTCGTCCTGCGCGGGACCGCGCTTCGGGCGCGCGTCGCGGAGGATGTCGCGGCGTATCTGCCGGAGCGCGCGTGGCGCCCCGTGCGCGTCTACTTCGTCATCGCCACGCGCTATCTCTTCGACGCCGTGACGCTGGAGCGAAGCCTCGACGGGAGCGGACCGACGGTCGTGTTCAACCTGAGCGAGGCGCTCAACTACGGCGCGTCGACCGACGAGCGCGTCGCCATCATCGAGCGCGTGCTGGCGCACGAGACGTTTCACGCCGCGCTGCGGCAACTCGAGTACGGCGAGCCGGGTTGGGGCATCTATCACAATCCGATGAACACCTTCGACTACATCGCGCGCGTGCTGGTGGACGAGGGCGTGGCGCACTACATCGATTGGAAGGAGCGCGAGGGCGCCGACACGCTCTTCGCGACGAAATTGAGTTCACGGGAGAAGAAGGCGTTCGATCAACTGGCGCTCGCCTGCCGGCGGCTTCGGGATCCGCGAACCGATCCGGAGTCGCGCGAGGAGATCCTGGGGCTCGCGGCCACGGGGCCGATCTGGAGCAAGTACGGCGCGATCTCGGGGATGTTCGCGGCGTATCGGATCGAGAAGGCATGGGGCCGCGATTCCTTGAAGGCCGCGATCGTGGGCGGGCCGCGGGTGTTGCGCCGGCTCTACGTCGCCGCTGCGGCCGCCGACACGACGCTGAAGAAGTGGCCGAAGGAGCTGCCGTGAGTCGGGCGGGGGTAACGGACGTGGTGAGCGCGAAGGTCGGGACGGGCGCGGCGCCGGACGACGCGATCCTGGACGAACTCGTCGACATGGCGCGACGCCATCCCGAGCGGCAGTTGCTCCAATTCCGAAGCCGGATCGGCGCGAACCAGTATCGGCGGCTCTATCGGTTGGTGCGCGAGTTCACGGCGGAAGGCGCCGCGGTGCTCGACTGGGGCTCGGGGAACGGGCA
>DASTSZ010000335.1:0-4651 GCA_035760425.1 Candidatus Eiseniibacteriota bacterium
GCGTTCCGGGCGTGCGAGATCGCCTCGATCGTCTGCGGCATGACCTGGTCGTCGGCGGCCACCACGAGGATGACGATGTCGGTGACCTGGGCGCCGCGGGCGCGCATGGCCGTAAAGGCCTCGTGGCCCGGCGTGTCGAGGAACGCGATCTTCTGGCCGGCGGGGAGCGTCACTTCGTAGGCGCCGATGTGCTGCGTGATGCCGCCGGCCTCGCCGGCGATCACGTTCGCCTTCCGGATATAGTCGAGAAGCGACGTCTTGCCGTGGTCGACGTGGCCCATGACGGTCACGACCGGCGCGCGCGGCTCGAGATGCTCCTCGGTCGGCGACGCGACTTCGATCTCCTCGCCCAGGACGGAGACGAAGTCGACGGAGAATCCGAATTCGTCGGCCACCGCCATGATCGAGTCGCGATCGAGGCGGCGATTGATGTTCGCCATGATGCCGAGCCGGAGGCAGGCCGCGATGACTTCCGTCGGCTTCACCTCGATGCGCGCGGCCAGTTCGGCCACCGACGCGAACTCGGCGACGCGGATGACGCGGGGCGCTTCTTCCACCCCCACGGCGGCCTCGTCCTCGCGGTCGCGGCGGTGGTGGCGGCGCTTCGACGTCTCCATGTCGGCCACGGTGCGGCGCACGGCCGCGGCGACGAGCTTCTCGTCCACGGCGCGCTTCTTCTTCTTGCCGGGACGTCCGCCTCCGCCGACGCCGATCTTCAGCCCGCCGCCTCCGCCGCCTCCGCTACCGGGGCTGCCGCCGCCGCTGCCCCCGCTCGGGGGCGGCGTGGCGCGTCGCTGCGCGTCGGCCGCGGCGCGCGCGGCCTGGACGGCCTTCTCCTTGCGGCGCGCTTCCTCTTCCTTGACGGCTTCCTTCTCGCGCGCGAGCTTGGAACGCACCTGATCGAGCACGTCGTCGCCGATCGAGCTCATGTGGCTCTTCACGTCCACGGACATGGACTTGAGGATTCCGACGAGCGCTTCGCTCGACATCCCCATTTCCTTCGCCGCTTCGTAGACTCGTTTCTTTCCGCTCGTCATGAATCTCCGATGGAGCCCTGGCTAGGCTTCGGGCGTCCGCTCATCGTCCGCCGTCGTCGCCGCCGCCGTCGCTTCCTCCGCGTCGCCGGCCGCGACAGGCGCCTCCTCCGCGTGATCCGCTTCGGTTACGTCGTCCGCACCGGCCGCGGCCGCTTCGGCCTCGGCGCGTGCAGCCTCTTCCGCCAGCTCCTGATTACGCCGTTCTTGAAGCGCCCGAGCCTCCTCGAGCAGCTTCTCCGCGGTCTTCTCGCCGATGCCCTGGATGGCGAGGATCTGATCGAAGGGCGTCTTCAGGAGGTCCTGAACCGTCTCGATCCCCTCGCGAATCAACTTCTCCACCAGCTTCGGGCCGGCGCCTTCCAGTTCCTCGATGTCGATGCGGGCGCGGCGCTCGAACTCGCGCTGGCGCTCCCGCTCGGTCTTTGAAATGAGATCGATCTTCCAGCCCGTGAGCCGCGCGGCCAAGCGGGCGTTCTGGCCCCCCTTGCCGATGGCGAGCGAGAGTTGATCGTCGGCGACCGTGACGAGCACCTTCTGCTCGGCCTCGACCACCTGCGCCTCGATCACCTTCGCGGGCGAAAGCGCGCGCGTCACGAACACGACCGGGTCCGCGCTCCAGGGCACGATATCGATCTTCTCGCCCCCCAGTTCGCGCACGATCGCCTGCACGCGCGATCCCTTGATGCCGACGCACGCGCCGACCGGATCGATCTTGTCGTCGTTCGACACCACCGAGATCTTCGCGCGGGAGCCCGGCTCGCGGGCGATCCCCTTGATCTCGATGATCTTCTCCGACACCTCGGGCACTTCCGCCTCGAAGAGCCGGCGCAGGAATTCGGGATGCGTGCGCGACAGGACCACCTGCGGCCCGCGCGCCGCCTTGTCGACGGCGATGATGTAGGCCTTGATGTGGTCGCCCTGGTGGAATCGGTCGCGCGCGATCTGCTCGCGCGGCGGCAGGATCGCCTCCGAGCGCTCCAGCTTCACGTAGATGTTTCCGCGATCGACCTGCTGGACGGTGCCGCGCACCATCTCGCCGACGCGATCGTGATAGTCCTCGTAGATCCGCTCGCGCTCGGCCTCGCGCACCTTCTGCACGAGCACCTGCTTGGCGGCCGAGATCGCGTTCCGTCCCAGGTCCTCCAGCGTCAGCTCGGTCGTCAGTTCCTGGCCGATGATGGCCTTCTCGTCGACGGCCTGCGCCTCCGAGAGATCGATCTCCATGCCGGCGTCGTCGGCGTCCTCGACGACGGTCCGCGTCAGCTTCATGACGATGCGGCCGCTCGCCTCGTCGAAGGCGACGTCGAGCTTCGCCTCCATGCCGAAGCGCTTCCGGCCGGCCGAGAGGAGCCCGGCGACCAGCGTGTCGATGACGGTGGCCTTGTCGACGCTCTTCTCGCGCGCGATCTGGGCCATCGCCTCGATCAGCTCATAATTCGTGTTTCGCTGCGGCTCTCGTGCCACGAATGGGACCCCGTTCCGATGGACTCGACTGACTCTAGGACGACTGGCCGTGTTTCCGCTTCGGCTCCCGCAACCCTTCCCACGGGTCGGCGACCACGTGCGACCGCTTCACTTGCGCCAGCGGCAGCGACACCGTCCCGACTTCCGCGTCCTCCACGATGATGGAGTCGGCGCTCGCCGCCCGGAGTTCCCCCCGGAAGTTGCGCCGACCGTCCTTCGGGTCGTGAAGACGAACTTCCACCTGCTTCCCGACGAACCGCACGTAGTGATCCGGCCTCGTCAGGGCCCGCTCGATGCCCGGCGACCCGACCTCCAGCGCGAAGGATCCGCGCAGCAGGTTCTCGGCCTCCAGGTACCGGCTCAACTTCTTGCTCCAATACGAACATTCGCCGACCGTCACGCCGGCGGCGATGCCGGGGGGCCGGTCGACGAATACCCGGAGCACCAGCCGACCCGACTGGGAGGCGACCTCCAGGTCCCAGAGGTCGAACGCCTCTTCGGCCAAGAGGGCCTCAAAGCGCCGGGTCAGGTCCTCCCGTAACTCGCTTCGCATCTTAAAGTTAGTCCCGCGTTACCCCGGCCCGCCGGGGCCCAAGAAGAAAGAGCGGACAGATGTCCGCTCGGACCCCTGAACCTACCGGCCGGGGCCCCTTGGTTCAAGGGAAAAGTTCAGTCGGAGAGGTAACTCGGGTCGCTAACGAGGGAATAGAGGACCCGGCCGACGCCTTCCAGGCTCGCCGGGTCGATGATGGAGAGATTGTCCTGGTGGGTGTGCCACTCGGGGAAGGCGAAATCGATGATGACGATGGCCGGGATGCCGGCGTCCAGGAAGGGCATGTGGTCGTCGAAGACGCGGTGGCGGACGTCGGAGCGGAACGAGCGGACGTTCAGCTGCTTCGCCACGCCCCAGACGAGGTCGACGATGTTCCCGGCCTGCTGGTAGGAGTTCCCCTCCCAATGGAGCGCCAGGTCCTTGCGCCCGACCATGTCGACGACGATGGCGAAGAGCGGCTTCGGCTCGCGGATCCGGCGCGCCACGTACTCCTTCGACCCGCGGAACCAGCCCGCCTCGTCGTCGGCGTTGCCCAGGTCCTCGCCGTCGAAGAAGACGATGTCGACGCCGACCTTCGGCTTCTGCGCGTGGAGCATGCGGGCGAGTTCGAGCAGCACCGCCACGCCCGAACCGCCGTCGTTCGCGCCGAGGATCGGCTCGCTGCGGCGCGCCGCGAAGGGGTCGTTGTCGGCCCAGGGACGCGTGTCCCAGTGGGCGCCGAGGACGATCCGCTGCTCCGCCTCCGGCGCGAAGCGCGCGCGCAGATTGTAGAGGCGCACTTCCTTCTCGAGGCGCGGCACGTAGTAGGCGAAGGTGTCGACCTCGACGGCGTCGGCGTAGCCGCGCATGGTCGCCTCGAGGAATTGGAAGCAGGAGTCGTGGCCGGCGGTGCCGGGCGCGCGAGGGCCGAACGCGACCTGGCGCTCGATCCACCCGAAGGCTTTCCGCCCGTCGAACGACGCGGCCTTGGGGCGGCCGCACGACGGAAGGAGAACGGCCGCGACGAGGAGCGCGACCGCGAGAGCGCCGCGCGAGGACCGCTTAGAACGTGAACGCCGCGTTGAGATCGACCGTGATCCCCCGCCGCTTGATCCCGAGCTTACGGTCGTCGTTCTGCCGGTATTCGAAATTGAAGCCTCCTGTGATGGCGCGGCTGAAATTGTAGGTCGTCCCGCTCCCCACCTTCAAACCTTTCGTGTCGGTCTCGAGATATTCCTGCTCGCCCGGCCGGCTCGTGACCTGCTTGTCCCCCGTCACGTTGCAGGTCAGGTTCAGGTTCAGGTCGTTCGGCAGGCGAACGACCTTCTTGCTGAAGGGGAACTTGATCCCCTTCGCGGCGGGGAAGGTCTTCGTGATCCGGAGATCGGAATTGGTGGTTCTCCGGTCGCGGGTGACGCCGTAGATGCGCGAGTCGATGGACGTCGCCTTCGTGAGCGAACTGGCGAGGCTCGCGCGGACGCCGTTTCGGAAGACGAAGTCCCAGCCGAGGATCGGGCCGTAGGTATCGGTCTGAATCGTCCGCTCCACCGCCGCGTCGACGGGTCCGTCCTCGTCGGTGACGCGCGAGAAGCCCGAACGGAGCGTGAGGCTGCTGAGC
>DASTSZ010000336.1:0-3824 GCA_035760425.1 Candidatus Eiseniibacteriota bacterium
CTGAACGAGATGGACGTGCCGACGCGGCAGTCCTACGTGATGGCGGTCGTGGCGCCTCACGAGCGAACGATCGCGTCGGGGGTCACGTCGCTGGTGCGGCTCGGCGGGTGGGCGGTGGCGCCGGCGCTGGCCGGGGCCGCCATGGCGGGAACGACGCTCGGCGCGCCCCTCATCGCGGGCGCGTCGCTGAAGATCGTCTACGACATCCTTCTCTACGCCGCGTTCCGGCGGCTCCCGCCGCCCGAGGAGCGCCGCGGAAACGCGCCGGCGCCTTAGGGCGCGGAAACGCCGAGGAGTTTGTCCCCTTCGGCCTCGAAGAAGACCTGCGCGGCGCGGCGGCGGCCCGCCTCGGCCTCCCGATAGAGTTCCAGGAAACGCGCGTCGCCCCGGATCACGTCGAGCCAGGGGTCCTGCGCCATCGTGCGGTCGCAGTAGAAGCCGAGCCCGACGACGCGGCGCAGGATCTCGATCGCGACCTCGGGCTCGCCGATGTACGCGGCGGCGCGCGCCATGAAGTAGAGCCCTTCCGGATCGTGGAACGAGGAGGCGAGCACGACTCGGATCGCGGCGAGGCTCTCCTCCTTGTTTCCCTCCAGCGCCGCCCGAAGCGCGCGAAAGATTGCGCGTGCCGTGTCGCCGTCGAGTTCGCGCTCCCGCTCCCGGTAGATCGCGATCGCCTGCTCAACGTCGCCGACCGCGGCGAGCGCGTACCCCTTCAGAAAGACTTCGAAGTCGTCGGAGCCCTTGATGGCGCGGTCGTGCTCGCCGAGCATCCAGTGGCTGTAGGCGGCGCTCGTCCGGACGTGGGGATCGAGCCGTCGCGCCTCGGCGTCGGCGGCGAGCGAGGCGTGGAGGAGGCCCGTGTAGCGGCAAACGTGCACGAGCGCCGCCAGGAGCTCGGGGTCGCTTCGCTGCACGCGCAGCCGGTGAAGCAGCCGCTCGAGGACCTGAACGCTCCGTCCCATCTCGACCTCGAACGCCGCTTGGTAGTTCTGCGCCAGCGTCTGCGCCGGGTTCAGTTCCAAGGCGCGGTGGAGCGCGTCCGCCGCGCGCATCTCGTTCTCCGGCGCGTCGGCGGTCCCGTACTTGGCCATCAGACGGTAGATGCGCCCCAGCTCGGCCCAAGCGGGGGCGTAGCGGGGGTCGCTTCGAAGGCACTCGAGGTAGAGGTCGCGCGCCGCGCCCCATTCGCTGTACTTGCGGCCGACTTGATTCGCGCGGAGGAAGAGCTCATAGGACTTCGCGCTCGCCGGCACGTCGCGCTGCAGCGGCCCCTGCTCGCGTCCCGCGAGCGGAATGGAGAGGGATTCGACGATCTGGCGGGCGAGCGAGTCTTGAAGGGCGAAGACGTCGCCCACGGCGCCCTGGTGCGCCTTCGACCAGAGGGTCGTCCCGGCCGGCGTCCCCACGAGTTGCGCGGTGACGCGAAGCGTCTCGCCGCCGCGGAGAATCGATCCGACCAGCACGAGATCGACGTCGACCGCCTCGGCGATCGCGCGGAAGTCGGGCGCCTGGCTGTCAAACCGCGACACCGCCCAGGGGGAGCGGACGACGAGCGTTTCGAATCCCGAGAGGGAGGCGCTGATCGCGTCGGGAAGGCTGAGCCGGAGGAAGTCGAATTCCTCGTCGGGCCGTAGCATCTGGAAGGGGAGCACCGCGATTCGCGTCACCGGGCGAATGCGCGACACGTCGGCGTCGGCCGCCCCGAGGAGCGCCTCGCGGAGCGCCCGGGTCATGGCGCCCGCGTCGGGATAGCGATCCTCCGGCTTCTTGGCCATCGCGGTCCGGAGCACGCGGTCGACCGCGGCGACCGCGGGCGGACCGGCGAGCGCCGGCGGCTGTTCGAAGAGCGTGGCGTGGCGCACTTCGCCGGGCGTGACGCCCGCGAACGCGGGCGACTCCGTCAGGAGTTCGTAGAGGAGCGCCCCGAGGGCGAAGAGATCGGTCCGGGCGTCGAGGGGATCGCCGTTCCATTGCTCCGGCGCCATGTAGCGCGGCGTCCCGACCACGAATCCGGACCGGGTGACCGTCCCGCCGCCGTGCGCCGCCTCTTCCTCGAACGGCCGCGCGAGCCCGAAGTCGAGGAGCTTCACGCCGTGCGGCGTGAGATGGACGTTCGAGGGCTTCAGGTCGCGGTGGACGATCTGATGGCGGTGGAGCGCCTCGAGCGCGGAGAGGATGCCGAGCGCGAGCGCGCCGACCTCTTCGAGGGGGAGGGGGCCGCGCGCGAGCCGCTCGGCCAAGGACTCGCCCTCGAGGAGTTCCATGGCGATGTAGAGTTCGCCGTCGGCCTCGCCGACGTCATGGATCTGGCAGACGTTCGGATGGTTCAGGCGCGCCGCGGCGCGGGCCTCCCGCCAGAATCGTTCCCGCGCCGCGGGCTGGCCCGCGTCCCGAATCGTCTTGATCGCCACCGGCCGGTCGAGTCGCTCGTCGTGCGCGGCGAAGACGATCCCCATCCCGCCCTCGCCGAGGCGCCGGTCGATTCGAAAGTGCGCGATCCGTTCTCGCATGCCGGCGAGTATACGCCAGCGATCATCGCGTGGTCGCGCTCGCGCGGGTTACGCCTTCTTCACCACCAGCACGTTGCAGGGAGCGTGGGAGACGACGTGGGTGGCGACGCTCCCGAGTAGGAACTTCGTGAGGCCGGAGCGGCCGTGCGAGCCGACGACGATGAGGTCGGCCGGGAGATTCTTGGCGGCGTCGACGAGGGCGCCTCGGGGGTCGGACGGCATCATCTTGCCCGTGGCCTTGAGGCCGGCGGACTTCAGGGTGGCGGCGGCCTTCTCCGCCACGTCCTTGTGGTAGCGCTCCTGCTGCTCGATGATTTCCGCGATGGCGCCCGGCGCGGCGGCTTCTCCGGGACCGACGAAGACCGGCGCGGAGGCCGAGATGACGAGAAACTCCGTGCCCGCGGGCCACGCCGCCGCCTTCACGTGCTCGATGGCCGCTTTCGAGAACGAGGAATCATCCACTCCAATCACGACTTTCATCGCGCTCTCCCTTCCAGCGTTCGTTCGGACCCCGACTTCGCGCGTGTGGACTCTCTATAAGGAAGGGTATCCGAAACCTCGGCCGCCGCCCACGCTACCAAAGGGGAATCGAGCGTGGGCGGGCGGGGCGAGGCGATCGTGCGGCGGTCGATGCCTCGAGCTACTTCGAGGCCTCGAACTTGAGAGAGGCGGAGTTGATGCAGTAGCGGAGTCCGGTCGGCTTCGGCCCGTCGTCGAAGACGTGGCCGAGGTGCGCGTCGCAGCGGCTGCAACGGATCTCGGTGGCCGTTCCGAAGATCGTGGCGTCGGCCCGCTCGGAGACGTTCTCCTTGGCGACGGGCTTCCAGAAGGAGGGCCAGCCGGTCCCGGAATCGAACTTCGTGTCGGAGGTGAAGAGTTCGGTGCCGCAGCCGATGCAGCGATAGGTGCCTCGCTCGTGGTGATCCCAGTAGATCCCCGTGAACGCCACCTCCGTGCCCGCGTGGCGGGTCACCTTGAACTGTTGCGGCGTGAGCAGCTTCTTCCACTCCTCCTCGGTTTTGACGACCTTCTCCACCATGACGTACCCCTTCTTCTCCTGGGAATAGATCTTCACCCGCGCGGGGGCGGGCGACGCAGCCGACTTCGCCGGGGTCGCGGACCGGCTCTTCCCGGCGCCCGCGGCGGCTCCCGCGGCTCCGAGGGCGGCGACGAGGAATGCGACTGCGGCGATCCGAGTTCGGCGATTCATGACTCCTCCCCGTCGTGCGCCCGCCGGGGTCCGCGCGGGCTTCGGTCGTGTGGCGATCCTGCAACCCCTTCGAGCCTGAGTACGGGGGAGGGGGCGGTCCT
>DASTSZ010000337.1:0-5651 GCA_035760425.1 Candidatus Eiseniibacteriota bacterium
CGTAAACGAGGCCGCGGCGCGCCACGTTGAGGTCCTCGACCAGGACGCGGAATTTGTACTGCCCCGGCGTCGACGCGAGCCCCACCGAGTAGATCTCGCCCAGCAACGAGTCCCCCGCCACGGCCTGATCCATCACTTGAAGCACCGCGGTTTGCTGCTGTTGGGCCAATACCTTGCCCGACATGGATCGAAGCTGGACGGTGATGCGGAGGTCGGCCTGGAGGACGGAGTCGCGGGGGAGGAACTTGCACTGCTGATACGGGACGCGGATCGAGAACTCCGCCCGGACTTCCTTCTCGCCGTGGCGGAACGGGATGGCGCGGGCGTGGAAGCGCAGATCGCCGACGGAAGCGGCGCCTTCCGGCTCGCGCGGGCGGGCTGCCCGCGCCGAGCCGGAGGAACCGAGAAACGACAGCAGGAGCGCGAGGAGCGCGAGACGGCCGCTCACCCGCCGCGCGACGGCCGCACCAAACCGTGCCGGGCCGCGCACGAGTCCCCGCCTAGAAGCTGACGTTTACCGACACCCGATGCGCCTGCGACAGGAACTTCAGGTCGCTGTAGGCATAGTCGAGACGCGCGACGGACGACTTGACGAGGGTCAGCGGGAACTTCACGCCGAACCCGGCCGTGAGCCCCTCGGTGTCGTAGTTCATCTTGTACCCGCCCCGGAGGAAGAGGTAGTCGTGGAACGCGTATTCCGCGCCCAGATTCAGCTTCTCCGAGTTATCGGGCGGATGGGTGAATTCGGCGGACGTCAGGAGCCGGCTCTCGCCGCGCTGCAGGACGCTGAACGAGCCGCCCACGCGGAAGAAGACCGGCATCTTCACGGTCTCGTCGATGAAGGTCATGTCGCTGCCGATGTTTTGGATCGACATGCCGATCTTGGCGCCCAGGATTCCCACATCGTAGAGCGTGCCGAAGTCGAACGTCGTCGACTTCCCCGTCACGTCGTCGAGGCCCGTCTGGATGTAGTTGATGCTCAAGCCCGCCGAGAACTTGTCGGTGAGCGCGCGAGCGTAGGTGAGGCCGTACGCCCACTCGCCCGCGTCGAACGTCTCGCCGGTGCCGTCCGGCAGGTAGGTCGTCCGCACCTTGTCACGGCTCATCGTGAGGGCCCGGACGTTCACGCCGATCATGCCGGGGATCCACTTCACGTTGAAGACGTAGGCGGCCTGGTCGAAGAGAATCTCCGCCGGCCACGCCGTGTGGTTGATGCTGATCGACTGCCCGGAGAGTCGCGCGATGCCGGCCGGATTCCAGTACACGGCGGTCGCGTCGTCGGCGATCGCGACGTACGCATCCCCCATGGCGGCGGCCCGGGCGCCGACGCCGATCTTCAGCGACTGGCCCCCCAGCGTACCGACCTTTTCGAAGATCTGCGCCCCCATTGCCTGGAGCGGGAGCAACAGAACCATGACGATGGCGATCGCGATTCTCACGAAAATCCTCCTCGCTTGGCCCGTGGAACGACGGGTCGCTCCGGCCGGTATCATCGGATGACGACGAACTTTCCGACCTCTCGCCCCAACTCCGTGTCGACGGAGTAGAGGTAGATTCCGCTCACGATCCTCTGACCGTTGCGCGAGATCAGATTCCAAGAGACCGCTCCGGTCGCCGCCGCCACGGGGTCCTTGCCGTACTGAAGGTCCGAAGGCGGACGTCCATCGAACGGGATGTCCCGCACGAGGTCGCCGGATAGGGAGTAGATGTGGATCGTGCCCTTCACTCGCGGCAGATTCATGAACGTGACCTTGGTCCCCGAGGGGTCCTCCGCGCGAGGGACCAGATCCCATTCGGCCCGGCCGCGATACGGATTGGGCACGACGAACACGTGCTTCTGATCCTCCATCGCGTCGCCGCGCGGATAGATCGCCTGGCCGTTCTGCGCGCTCGGATTCGACGTCAGCACGACGTCCTGATCCGTCGTCGCGCCCGGCACGACCGACACCGGCACGATGGAGTAGAAGTAGGGGAACCCGTTCAGCACGTTCGTGTCGACGAAGCTGTACCGCCCCACCGCGAAGAGCGTGTCGGTCTCCGTGTACGAAGAGTCGGGGAAGACGCTTCGGCTCACCGGATCCCAACGGACCTCGATGTCCTCGCGGAAGACGACCGGCGTCGCCGGATCGATCAGTTCGGACAGCGGGCGCGCCGGCGTTCCCTTCGGGTCGAGGCGCCACTCGCCGAGGAGCGACCAGAGATCGCGCGAGGGGCCGTTCGTGCCGAGCGGCCGTTCCCAGCCCGCCGCCTTGTAGATCCGGTATCCCACGAATTCCTTCAAATTGCCTCGCTGCGCGTCTCGCACCAGCTCGGCGAAGTTGTTCCACTTGAGCGTGACCTTCTTGTCGCCGGGGAAGAACCAGGCCGATACGCGCGCCGAGTCGCGTCCCGTTCGATAGAGCTCGAGGAAGTCGCGCGGTTCGGATCGCCCGTCCTGCCCCAGGAAGACCGGCGCGGGCAACGGCGCCGCCGCGACCCAGTTCACCAGGCGTTCTCGCCCTCCCTGCCCCGTGTTCACGTTGCAGTCGAAGTCGACGTAGACGCAATCCTTGCCGACCGGGAGCGCCAGGGTATCGGCGCTCGCGCAGTGCTCCGTCGTCGGGCCGCCCGGCGTCGCCGGCGGGTCGATGCAAACGAACTTGCCCTGCTGCTGCGCGTTGCACGTCTGGAGCGGATCCCACGGCTGGAGACCCTCGTAGCGCTCGAAGCCTTCGCCGCTGGGAATCGAGGACCAGAAGCGAACGCGGCAGACGGACGATTCGGGGATCTGATAGACGAAGGTCGCGCCGCTCGGGGAGCGCAGGCAGGTCTCCTTGCCGCACTGACCCGTCATGGTGCTTCCGTCGAAGTCGGTGTAGAGCCCGTCGAAGACCTGCTGGGCCGCGATCGCGTTCTCGATGAGCGTCCCGCCGGCGCCGATGGTGTTTCCCTGTCCGAGGCCCAAGCCCATCACCCAGCCGACCGAGATCGTCAGCGTCGATTCGGGCAGGAGCGAGCGGAAGGGGCCGGTCGCCAGGACGACGCGGTAGTCGAGCGGACGGCTCGACCGGATCTCGCCGACCGAGTTCGGATTGAGGGTCGGGTCGGTCATCAGCTGGTAGCGCTGCGCGTCGTTCTCCGGATCGCCGCCCGCCGCGAACGGCGCGCCCGAACCCGAGAAGAACTTGAACGCGGTGACGCCGACCGCCCGAGGCGCGAGGATGCCGCTCGGATCGGTCGTGTGGTTGAGGAACATCATCCCGAAGTAGCCCGGCACGTCGCCGCCCTTGTTCTCCTGCGGCGCGTTCGGATTGTCGGGATTGTCGTAGCCGTAGGCCATCTGGAGCCGGCGACGGACCGTCTCGCCGCTCGCGCCGATGTATTCGATGTCGCGATTGATGAGTCCGACCTGGTCGTCCAGGAAGTAGCCCGGCACCGCGCGGTTGCCGATGTCGATGTCGGCGAAGATGCCGACCATGACGTTTCGGACCGTCCGGCCGCTGATGTTCTTGATCGCGTAGTCCATGCCGACGAAGTCGTTCTGCCCCGGCGTCGCCCAGCTGTAGGAGGTCTGCTTGATCTGCAGGCCGAGCGGAACGTGCTCCGGGAACTGCTGACGCGTCTGCGGGATGTTGTCGTAGTACTCGCAGGCGAGCATCTGCTGGCCGATGGCCGAGTAGTCCTCGTCGCAGAGCCCGTCGCCGTCGTCGTCCTTGCCGTTCAGGAAGTCCTCGTCGACGAGGCCGTCCCCGTCGTCGTCGGGATCGACGCTCGCCGAGATGATGCGGTTTCCGTTCGGAATGCCTTCATAGGCTTCGCGAACGTCGGCCACCTGATCGATCGGGAGCGTGACGCAGACGTTGTCCGGCGAGATCTCGGGCGAGAACTCGCGCTCGTACGTCGCCGTCGTCACGTGCGGGATGCCGCTCGCGTCGAGCGCGCCGATCCAGAGTCCCGCCGCGAAGAGGTAGTCCGCGCCCGACCCCTGGGGCCACTCGGCCGAGGGGACGGTCGTTCGGCGCGGGTTGTCCTGATTCCCCGTCTCGCCGATGTTCGTGATCTGGAGCTGCAGCCGGCCGACGTTGTGCACGAATTTGCCGTCGAGCCGGAAGAGATTGTGCTGATTGCGAGGATCGTCCTGCGAGACGCCCACCGGATCGTGGTAGCCGCAGACGCCCAGGTAGAGAACCGCCGAGGCGCCGATCGCGCCGAAGGTGCGGAGCACGGAACGCTGTCGCATCAGAACTGGACCCCCAAACCGACGCGGATGACCCGTCCGGACTGGAAGACGCGGGGATCGTTCACAGGATACCAATCCTCGCGGCCGTCGCCGTCTTGGTCAGCGGTCAGGAAGGCGCCGCCGGCGCGGCCCGTCTCCGAGTAGTAGATCTTGTACGGCGAACCGCCGATCTGGTTGTCGGGCCAGAGGGACGGCTGCAGATCGCTGATGTTCTTCGCGTCGAGGAGGTTCGTCCCCTGGAGATAGAACGTGACGTTCTGACCCCAGACTTGGAAGAACCGCTCGGCCTGGCAGGAGAGCGTCGACGTCGAGGGGAGACGCGACGCGTTGACCAGGGTCGGATCCTGCTGGCGCTGCTGGCGCTCCTGGCGCGTGTACGGGAAGCCGGTGCCGAACTGGTAGACGAACGACGCGGCCCAGTCCTTCTCGTTCCCCAAGCGCAGCGAGGCCGAGAACGAGTGGCGCTGGTCCCAGTCGAGCGGCTGTTCGGAGGTCGGCTTGAACTGGTCGCGGAGCGTGCCCGACTGCGCGAGCGCGCGGTTCGGGTCCGACGCCGTGCCGGTGGCGTTGCCGTAGGTGTAGTTCAGCTCGCCCGAGAAGCCGTGGCTGTGCTTCTTGATGAGCGTCAGTTCGATCCCGCGCGACGAGGCGTAGTCGCCGTTCACGTAGGTCGGAACCGTGAGGGCGAAGCCGGGGATCTGCTGATCGATCGTCGTGAGGAGCCCGAAGATGTCTTTGAAGTAGACGCCGAACTGCCCGTAGATCTCCTTGCTGAAGAGATGCTGGACGCCCAGCTGATAGGAGATGGTCGTCTGCGGCTCGAGGTTCGGATTCCCGCGCGCCTGCGCCGAGACGTTCCGCCCCTGGTAGATGAAGAGCCGTTCCGGCACCTGGAAGAGCCGGCCGTAGTGGAAGCTCATGACGTCGCGGTCGGAAATCGGATAGGCGATGCCGACGCGCGGGCTCCACTGGGTCTTCACGCGGTCGGTGACTTCCGAGTTCGGAATCTGGTTCCCCACCGAGAAGTTGTCGTACCGGATTCCCGCGTTGAGGACCATTCCTTCGTACTCCCAACGGTCCTGGGCGAAGGCCGAGCCTTCCGGATTGAAGAACCGGAAGTCGTCGCGCGTGCCGCCGTAGTTGCCGTTGGTGTCGAGCACGTTCGGAAAGTCGGTGTTCAGCGACTGGAGCGAGTTGTAGGAGACGTCGCCGCCGACCATCATGTTGTGCGTGCCGATCTTCTTCGCGAAGTCGCCGTTCACCGAATAGGTCGTGGTGTTGCGCTTCTCGTACGTCGGGTAGTCGCCGTTCGTGACGTAGTAGAGCCCCTCGACCCGGTTGAACGGGTCGTAGTAATTGCCGGGCTGCTGCTGGTACTCCCACAGCTGCCGATCGAGCACGTCCGCGGTCGTCTGCCACTCCTGCCGCGACG
>DASTSZ010000338.1:0-2309 GCA_035760425.1 Candidatus Eiseniibacteriota bacterium
AGGTGTGGTTCACGCGCCCCGGGTTGGCGTCCATCTTCACGCCGAACTGCGGCACGAACCAGGAGTGCACCACGTCGATCGACGTGACGTCGGCGGCCACGATCTTCCCTTGCGGGATGACGAGCGCCTCGTTCGCGAAGACGACGCCGAGCTGCGGGTAACGGTATTCCCAGAACCACTGGTGCCCGATGATCTCGACCGTGAGGTCCGACTTGGGCACGGTTTCCATGTACTTGAGCGTCGTGAAGGTCGGGCCGGAGAGGACCACCATCGCGATGGCCGGAATGGCCGTCCAGACGAGTTCGAGCTTCACGTTCTCGTGGAAGGTGGCGGCCGGCACGCCCGGCTTCGCGCGGAAGCGAAGCACGAGGATCAGAACCAGCCCCTCGGCCAAGAGGAAGAACCCTCCCGTCACCCAGAGCGCCTTGTAGAAGAGCGAACGAACCTCGTGCGCGACCGGCGTCACCGGATCGAGGATCCACGCGGACGCGAGGCCCGCCATGAGGAGCCCGGCGCCGACGGCCAGGGCCGCGACGACGAATCGGAGGGACGTCCAGGGACGATTCATGAGGTTCAAGAACTCCGGCCGCGGCCCGCGGCTTCCTGCCGGGCGCGCAAGGTCTGGGTGTAGGAGTAGAGCTCGCGAAGCGACGCGCGAGAGAGGTCGCCGTTGCCCGGCATCATGGCCCCCGTGAGGCCCAAGGTCACGTGCCGATCGAAGGTCGCGGGGTTGACGGCCCAGTCGCCGCGCGGGGAGCCGAAACTCTCGGTGACGACGTAGGCGTAGGGCGCCGAGCCGAGCATCCGGACGCGCACGCCTCCCTGCCCCGCGCTCCCGTGGCACGAGGCGCAGCGGGCGGCGTAGAGCCGCGCGCCTTCGCCGGTGTCCTCGGCGGCCGGACTCGTGACCGCGCCGGCGGCGTGCGCCGGCTCGGCCAGGAGGGCCATGGCCTTCTCGATCGGGATCGTCGGTCCCGCGACCGGCGTCGCCGCCGCGGCGGCCGCGCCGCCGCTCGCCGCGCCGGGGGCGCCGATGCCGAGCCAGTCGAGATCGGCCTTCTGGTCCTGCGCGGGGGTGGCGTTCAGCGATTGGACGTAGTGCGCGATCGCGATCCGCTCCGGCATCGGGATCATCTGGAACGCCGCCATCGCGGTGCCGGGCGAGCCCTCGGTGAGCGTGCGGGCGATGCGCGCCACGCCGCGCCCGTACTTCCAGCCCTGGTCCGAGGTGAAGTTCCGCGGCTTCGGATTGAGCGCCGCGGCCGCCGCGCCGTCCCCGGCGCCGCCGGCGCCGTGGCAGCTGACGCAGTTGACCGCGAAGAGCGACTTCCCCTGCGCGACGAGTTCGGGCGTCGACGTCATCAGCGCGCCGAGGTCGGCGCTCGCCGTCAAGGCCGCGGGCGCCGCGGTCGAATCGGCGCCGGCGTGCCCGCCCTTGGTCGAGGTGAGGCCGGCCACGTACGCGAGCGAGCCGATGCCGCCCAGGATGACCACGGTCACGATCACCTGCGCCCACGCCAGGTAGGAGTGGATCTTGTCGTCGCCGTGCGGATCGTGCTCGGGGGCGTGACTCATCCGTGGAACCTCACGCTGCGTTCGAAGTAAGGATCCCCGTGCGCCGCGACCGGGTGGCGCGACAGGAAGTTGAGAATGGTCCAGCCGAAGAGCCCGAAGAACCCGAGCGTGATGCCGAGTTCGGGGAATCCGAGAACGATCCGCTCGGGCGAGAAGGCCGGCAGGATCACCCAGAAGAGGTCGATCCACTGCCCGATGAGGATACAGCCGGCGACGATGAGGAGCATCGCCTCGCTCTCCTTCGCCTTCTGATGCATGAGCGCGAAGAAGGGAATGCCGAATTTGAGCGCCATGAGCGCGATGCCGAGTCCGCCCCAGGCCGAGTAGGTGCGAGGGATGAACCACTCGATCTCCTCGGGGAGGTTCGCGTACCACATGAGCATGAACTGCGAGAAGCCGATGTACATCCAGAAGACCGAGAAGGCGAAGAGGTACTTCCCGAGGTCGTGGTAGTGGAACTTGCTCACGACGCCCTGGAACGCGCCTTGGCGGCGGAGGAGCACGACCACGATCGTCAGGGTGGCGAGCCCGGCCTGCCAGAGACCGGCGAAGGAGTAGACGCCGAACATGGTGCTGAACCAGAGCGGCTCGAGCGACATGAGGAAGTCGAAGCTGATGACGGTGAGCGTGATGGCGAAGATCGGCACGAAGGCCGCCGCCGCCTTGGAGCTCGACCGGCTGAGCCGGGGGTCGCGCGTGTGGTCCTGCCGCGTCGAGTTGCGCACGAAGAACCA
>DASTSZ010000339.1:0-4951 GCA_035760425.1 Candidatus Eiseniibacteriota bacterium
GCGAGATCATCACCCGCTCGAGCGTCAGCGCCGCCACGAATCCCACCACGAACGACCCGATCACGTTGACCGCGAGCGTGCCGTATGGGAACGTCGATCCGGAGAGGCGCTGCACCGCGCCTTGGAGCCCGTAACGGGCGATCGTGCCGGCGAAACCGAAGCAGCCGATGAGGATGAGTCGCATGACGCGTGGACGATACGGCATTTTCCGGGGGGTTGCCGCAGTTCTCTCCCGCCCCGCGGAGCGGCTGGCTGCGGCCCTGCTGGTCGCCGGGATCTTCGCCGGGTGCGCCGCGGAGCGCGCCGTCCTCACCACCGACGCGGGCCCGACCTACGAGGCGCTGCAGGATGGCGGGATCGCCATCCTCGGCGTCACCGTCATCGAAGAGGTGGAGCAGGTGCGGCCGCCGCTCAACGCGATGCTCGAGGCGGTTCTCCGAGAGACCCACCCCGATCTGCGCGTTCGCAACGCCGACGCCATGCGCGACACGCTCGGCCTCGCCGAGTATCGCCGGCTCCTCACGGCGTATCAGTCAGCCGGCAAACTGACCGACGCCGATCGCGGCGTCCTCGTGGCGCGCCTCCGCCGAAGCGCCCGTTTCGCGCTCCTCGCGCGCGTCGACAAGGACGTCGTTCGCCTCCCGCCCACGCGCGCGCCCCTGTCGAGATCCGCCAGCGCCGCGAACGCACGCTTCGGAGCACCGACCGTGAGCCGCGACGCGCGGCTCCGTGTGACGCTCTACGACCTCGAGACGAACCGGGAGGCGTGGGCCGCGGTCTACGCGAGCTCCACCGACAACATCGTCCCCGACAGCACGGCGCGCCGGCCGGACGTTCGGCTCACGCCGCCGCTCGGCTCGCCCGCCGAGCCGTCGATGGATCCCCTTCCCGAAACGCCCAGCCTCGCGCTGGCGCTCGTCGAGGGATTCCGCGCCTTCGCCGCCGATCTCCCCGCGAAGCCAGGAGCGCCCGCGTCGACCGCGCTGCCGCGCCGCTAGCCTACCCGGCCGCGCGCTTCGAGCCGATCCACTGGCTCACCTGGCCCCATAGCTCCGAGGCCGCCACGCCCGCCAGGATGAGCGCGGCGCCCGTGAGTTCGCGCGGCGTCATCCGCTCGCCGAAGACGAGCCCCGCGAAGATCGCGGCGAAGACGGGCTCGAGCGAGAAGAAGATGGACGCCTTCACCGGCGACGTGCGACCGAGCGCCCACGTCTGGAGCGCGATGACGAGCGCGGTGGCGAAGACGGCGAGATAGAGAAGCGTCCCCCACGGGATCTCCGCCGCCGGCGTTCCGATGCCGCCCCGCGCCCCGACCAGGATCCACCCCATGGCGGCGCATGTGGCGATCTGGACCACCGAGAGCGCCATCGGGTCGCTTCGCTTCACGACGATGTTCGTGATGATGATCTGCACGCCGAAGATGACCGCGCAGCCGAGCGTCCAGAGGTCGCCCGGCGTGAGCGAGAAGCCCGCGTCGGCCGAGAAGGCGAAGAGCCCCGCCATGATGAGGAGGACGCCGAGGAGTTCGGCGATCTTCGGCCGCGTGCGCCAGAGGAGGAAGGCCACGAGCGGCACGACCGCGACGTAGCTCCCCGTGATGAAGGCGGAGCGCGAGGCCGTGATGGTGGCGAGCCCGATCACCTGCGTGAGGTAGCCCGCGCCGAGCCAGAGCCCGAGCCAGGCGCCGTCGATCAGCGCGCGCCGCTCGAGCGGCCAGATCCGCTTCCCGTAGATCGCCACGAGGAGCGCGCCGCCGATCGTGAAGCGGATGGCCATGAGGTCGACGGGGTGAAGGAGGCGGACCGAATCGCGAAGCAGCGCGAAGGTCGTGCCCCAGATGGCGGCGACGAGGAGGAGGGCGAGGTCGGCGCGATTCATGGGCGAGGCGCGCGCCTCGCTAGGCGGCGGGCGTCGTCCCGCGCCGCGGCGCGCGCGCGCGGGCCGGCTTCACGGTGAGCGCCTTGATGGCGAAGGCGAGCCCTTCGAGTTCGATGGAGAGGTTCACGGTGCGGAGCGCCACGTGGGGCGGCACCTGGATGCGGCGATGCGCGAAGTTGAGGATGCCGCGCATTCCGGCCGCCACCAGCCGGTCGGCCACCGCCTGCGCGGCGCGGGCGGGCACGGCGATGACGCCGATCTCGAGCGAGAGCCGCTCCGTCTCCGCCTTCACCTCGTCGATGTGGTGGACGGTGAGATCGCGCCACTTCTGCCCGACGCGGTCCTCGCTCACGTCGAAGACGGCGACGATGTCGAAGCCCTGGCGGCGGAACTCCTTGTAGGCGAAGAGCGCGGAGCCCATGTTGCCCGCCCCGACGAGCGCCACGCGCCAGCGGCGGTTGAGCCCGAGGATGAGGCGGATCTCCTTCCGGAGCCGCGCGACCGCGTAGCCCAGGCCGCGCTTCCCGAAATTGCCGAAGTAGGAGAGGTCCTTCCGGACCTGCGCGGAGGTGACGCCGCTCGCGTGCGCGAGTCCCTGCGAGGAGACGGTGCGCTGTCCCTCGCTCTCCAACTCTTCCAGAACGCGGTAGTACCCCGAGAGGCGCCGGACCGTCGATGCGGGAATGCGGACGTCGTTACCCAGGACGCTACGCCTCCTCGCTCTCTTCCTTCTCCTCGACCCGCGCCACGTCGATCAGCTGGTCCCCCGGCTCCAGGTTGATGAGCCGCACACCCTGCGTGTTCCGCCCGATCTCGGAGATGCCCTCGACCGGCGTGCGGATGATCATCCCGCCGCGCGTGATGAGCATCACCTCGTCCTCGGGCACCACTTCGAGCGCCGCCACGACGAAGCCGTTTCGCTCGTTCGTCTGGATCGAGATGATTCCCTTTCCGCCGCGGCCGGTCACGCGGTATTCGGAGATGGGCGAGCGCTTGCCGTAGCCGTTCTCGGTCGCGACCAGGAGACTCGCGGTCCGCTTCACGGCGATCATGCCGACCACCGCGTCGTTCGCCTCGAGCGTCACGCCGCGCACGCCGTGAGCCGTGCGGCCCATGGGACGGACGTCGGTCTCGCGGAACCGGATGGCCTGGCCGTCGCGCTTCGAGAGGATGATGTCCTGCGTGCCGTCGGTGATCGCCACCTCGATGAGGCTGTCGCCGTCGTCGACGCCGATCGCCACGATGCCGCCGCGGCGCGGGTTCGCGTAGGCGTCGAGGGGGGTCTTCTTCACCGTCCCCTGCGCCGTCGCCATCATGAGGAAGCGGTCGGAGGCGAACTCCTTCACCGTGAGGACGGCGGCGACACGCTCGGTCTGGCCGATGTCGACCAGGTTCACGATCGCCTTCCCCTTCGCGGCGCGGCCCGCCTGCGGGATCTCGTGCACCTTCACCCAGTGGACGCGCCCGCGGTCGGTGAAGACCAGCATGTAGGCGTGCGTCGAGGCGACGAAGAGATGCTCGATGAAGTCCTCCTCGCGCGTGCCGGCGCCGGTGACGCCGCGCCCGCCGCGGCGCTGGCTCCGGTAGGCGGCCAGCGGGAGGCGCTTGATGTAGCCGGCGTGCGAGAGCGTGACCACCATGTCCTCTTCGGCGATCAGGTCCTCGATGTCGAACTCGCCGGAGGCGGCCTCGATGCGCGTGCGCCGTTCGTCGCCGTACTTCTCGCGCACGACGCCGAGTTCCTCCTTGATGAGCCCGAGCACCTTGGCGGGGCTCGCGAGGATGGCGCGGAGCCGCTCGATCAGCTGGATCACTTCGAGGTACTCGTCCTCGATCTTCTGGCGCTCGAGGCCGGTGAGGCGGGCGAGGCGCATCTCGAGGATCGAGTTCGCCTGGATCTCCGAGAGCCCGAAGCGCGTCATGAGTCCTTCGCGCGCCCGCTCCGTATTCGCCGACGCCTTGATGAGGGCGACGATCTCGTCGATGTTGTCGAGGGCGATCTTGTAGCCCTCGAGGATGTGCGCGCGCTTCTCGGCTTCCGCCAGGTCGTACTGCGTGCGGCGGATGACGACTTCCTGCCGGTGCGCGATGTAGTGCTCGATCATCTGCTTCAGCGTGAGCGTGAGCGGGCGGTTCCCCACCAGCGCCAGCATGTTCGCGCCGAAGGTCGTCTGCATCTGCGTGTGCTTGTAGAGCTGGTTCATCACGACACGCGGCTGCGCGTCGCGCTTCATCTCGATGACGATCCGCATCCCGTCGCGATCCGACTCGTCGCGGAGGTCGGAGATGCCGTCGATCGTTCCTTCCTTCACCAGGTCGGCGATCTTCTCGAGCAGCGCCGCCTTGCTCACCATGTAGGGGATCTCGGTGACGATGATCGCCTGGCGATCCTTCTTCACCTCTTCGATCGTCGCCATGGCCCGGACCGTGATGTGGCCGCGGCCGGTCGTGTAGCAGTCGACGATCCCCTGGCGGCCGTAGATGATGCCGGCCGTCGGGAAGTCGGGGCCCTGGACCATCTTCAGGAGGTCTTCGATCGGGCACTCGGGGTTGTCGATCACGTGGTGGATGGCGTCGACGATCTCGCGCAGATTGTGCGGCGGGATGTTCGTCGCCATGCCGACCGCGATGCCGGCCGAGCCGTTCACCAGGAGATTCGGGACCGCGGCGGGAAGAACGACGGGCTCCTCGCGGGACTCGTCGTAGTTCGGCCGCATGTTGACCGTTTCTTTTTCCATGTCGCGGAGCATCTCTTCCGCGAACTCGGTCAAGCGCGCCTCGGTGTACCGCTCGGCCGCCGGCGAGTCGCCGTCCACCGAGCCGAAGTTGCCCTGCCCGTCCACCAGCTGGTAGCGCATGGAGAAGTCCTGCGCCAGGCGGACCATCGTTTCGTAGACCGCGGCCGTTCCGTGCGGGTGGTAGTTACCCGTCACGTCTCCGGTGATCTTGGCGGATTTACGGAAGGGTCGGTCGTGATAGAGGTTCAGCTCGCGCATGGCCACGAGGATGCGGCGATGCACCGGCTTCAACCCGTCGCGAACGTCCGGCAGCGCGCGCGAGACGATGACCGACA
>DASTSZ010000340.1:0-11211 GCA_035760425.1 Candidatus Eiseniibacteriota bacterium
ACGCCCTGCGCCGCGAGCCAGTCGCGGATGAACGCCGCGATGGCCGCCTCCCCCGTCGCCTCTTCCGGCGCGAGGAAGGGATTCACGGAGGGGATGCGGACGAGGGCTTCGAGAAGCGCGATCGGGTCGGGGTCGGCGGGCCGCGTCATGTGGTGACGCCGAGCAGCTCTGTCACCTTCGCCGTGATCCGCTCCGACGCGTGCCCGTCGCCGTAGGGATTGACGCGCGTCGCCATGGCGGCGTAGGCCTTCGGATTCTCCAGCAACTCCGCGGCGTTCGAGACGATCGCGTCGCGATGCGGGCCCACCAGCCGCACGACGCCCGCATCGACCGCCTCCGGGCGCTCCGTCTCGTCGCGCAGCACGAGCACGGGAATGCCGAGCGAAGGCGCCTCCTCCTGGATCCCGCCCGAGTCGGTGAGGATCAGGGTCGAGGCGCTCATGAGGTCGCAGAAAGTCTTGTAGTCGACCGGGCCGAGGAGATGGACGCCCGGCGTCGCGCCGAGCGCCGCTCGCGCGGGGCCGTCCACCCGCGGATTCCGATGCACGGGGTAGACGACGTCGACGTCGGGGTAGCGCGCCGCGATCTCGCCGAGCGCCGCCAGAATCTCCTCGAGCGGCGCGCCGAAATTCTCCCGGCGATGCGCCGTCACGAGGACGATGCGCGTCCCCCGCCGCTTGAATGGAGGTAGCGGTCCCGGCGTCTTCACGGTTTCCAAGAGTGCGTCGATGACGGTGTTCCCCGTCACCGAGATCGCGCCCTCCGCCACGCCCTCGGCGAGCAGATTCCGCCGTGCCCGTTCCGTCGGCGCGAAGTGATGCGCCGCGATCACCGACGTGATCCGCCGGTTGATCTCCTCCGGATAGGGATACGCGGGATCACCCGTGCGGAGCCCCGCCTCCACGTGCGCCACCGGCACGCGCGCGTAGAACGCGGCGAGCGAGGCGGCCATGGTGGTCGTGGTGTCCCCCTGCACCAGGAGGAGATCGGGCTTCACGTCGCGGAGGTAGGGCTCGAGGAGACCGAGCGCGCCGGCGGTGATCTGCGTCAGCGACTGCCCTTCTCGCATGAGGTCGAGGTCGTGGTCGGGGCGAATGGCGAAGAGGCGAAGGACCTGGTCGAGCATCTCGCGATGCTGCGCCGTGACGCAGACGAGCGACCGAATCCCCTTCGCCGCGGCGAGCCGCTGGAGGACGGGGGCCATCTTGATCGCCTCGGGTCGCGTCCCGAAGACGGAGAGGACGGTTTTCATCTGGGGGTCATCTTACGACGAGGGAGGCGCGGCGTGAAAGGGCGCCCGGCGACAGGACCGCCGGAGCCGCCCGGCGCTACTGCCCCTGGATCCGGCGCCGCGGGAGCGAGAAGGAGAAGGTCGAGCCCTGATCCAACGCCGACTCCACCCAGATCTTTCCGCCGTGCTGCTCCACGATTCCCTTCGAAATCACGAGCCCGAGGCCCGTGCCCCCCGCCTTCCGGGTGGTCGAGGAGTCCAACTGGGCGAAGCGCTGGAAGAGCCGGTTCAAGTCGCGCGGCGCGATGCCGCGGCCGTAGTCCTTCACGGAAACGGTGACCAGCCCTTCGTCGCCGCTCGCGAAGACCTCGACGTGGCCGCCGTCGGGCGAGAACTTGATGGCGTTCCCCACGAGATTCGTGATGACCTGCCCGATGCGCATGGAGTCGGCGTCGATGGTGCCCGCCGAATCGTCGATGCGAAGGTCGATGCCGACGTTCCGCATCCCCGCGAGGCTCCGGATGTTCTCCACGGCCTCGGTGAGGACGTGGCGCAGGTCGACGACCTCCATGGTCATCGGCAGCTTCGACGCCTCGAGCTTCGAGAAGTCGAGGATGTCGTTGATGAGCGTGATGAGCCGCTCCGTGTTCGCCTGGCAGATCCCCAAGAGTTCCTTCTGCGGATCGGGCAGCTTGTGGAAGCGGTCGTCCGAGAGCAGTTCCAGCGAGCCCTTGATCGAGGTCAAGGGGGTGCGCACCTCGTGCGACACGACCGCCACGAACTCGGACTTCAAGCGGTCCAGCTCCTTCGTCTGCTCGTAGAGCTTCGCGTTCGCGATGGCGATGGAGGCCTGGCTCGCGAGCATGGAGAGCACGTCCTGGTCCTCGGTCGTGAAGCCGCCCTCGTGGTTCAGCACCGTGATCGCGCCAATGGCGATCTCGCTCGAGAGGAGCGGGACGATCAGCGCGTTGTCGGCGCGGAGCCGCGACAGGACGTCCTCGGTGCCGACCTGCTCCAGGATGTTCTCGGCCATCTTCGGCTCGCACGAGTGGACCGCCTGGCCGTGGTAGCCGATGCCCATCTGGAATTTCAGCGACTCCTTCAGTTCCGAATCGACGCCCACCATGGCCTCGGCCACGAACTCGTCGGAGGCCGCGTCCAACAGGAACACGACGCACGACGACACGCCCACGAGCCGCGCGGCCTGCGCCACGACGACCGAGCAGGTGCTCTGGAGGCTCAGGCTCTGGGAGATCGCCTTGCCGGCCTCGACGAGCGCCGCCAAGCGGTGCGTCGCCTGCTCCACCTTCCGGCGCAGGCTCACCTCGTGCTGCTGGAGTTCGGCGTTCGCGAGTTCGAGTTCGTGGATGAGCCGGCGGTTCTCGCGCGCGAGCATGCGGCTCTCGATGCCGCGCTCGATGGCCTTCGCCGTCTCCCAGAGGTCGAACGGCTTCGTGATGTAGTCGTAGGCGCCCTGGCGGAGCGCGTCGATGGCGGTCGTGGTCGAGGCGTAGCCCGTGATCAGGATGACGCAGGTGTCCTTGTCGGCCGCCTTCGCCGCCCGAACGACCTCGAGCCCGTCGGTGCCGGGCAAGTTGATGTCGGTCAGGACGAGGTCGAACTTCTCGGTCGTGACCTTCGCGATGGCGTCGTCGCCGTTGCCGCACGACACGACGTCGTACCCTTGCTGCGTCAGAAGGTCCTGGAAGATCTGGACGACTTGATCCTCGTCGTCCACGACCAGAATCTTCGCGCGCGGCGCGGGTTCCGCCGGTGCGGGCGTCATGGCGTTCTTTTGGAGTTCGGTCGACACGTCGTTGGCTCCGTCCGTCCCCTGGGCCTCTCTCGTCCTACGTCCTTAGTGAACCACCGGCTCGGTGCGCGAGCCGGAATCGGTGCCGGTGCGCGCCACGGGGGCTTCCTTCGCCCGCAGCAGCGCCATCTCCGCCCTCGTTCCGAGCGACGCCGAATCGTTGGCGTCGTGCGGGAAGGTGGCCACGCCGACATTCACCGTCACGCCGCGCCGCCGCGAGGTGGCGTGGCGCTCGACGGCGTTCCGGAGCCGCTCGGCCGCGATCTGCGCCTCGCTCGCCCCGGTGTGCGGCAGGAGAATGCGGAATTCGTCGCCCGCGTAGCGCGCCACGCAGTCGGTGCCGCGCGACGCCTGCTTCAGGGCCTTCCCCATCTCGGTCACGACCTGTGTCGCGGCCGACGAGGCCACCGAGGCCTTCATGACTACGACCGAGAGCTTGTGGCCGTAGCGCCGCGCGCGGTCGACTTCGTCCTCGAGCGAACGGTCGAAGTGGCGGCGGTTGTAGAGCGACGTGAGCGCGTCGGTCGTGCCGAGCCGCTCGCACTCGCGAACCATCAGGGCGCGCATGGCGACCGAGGCGATCGGAAGGGCGTAGAGCGCCACCCGCTTCGCGCTCTCCTCGTCGAAGGCGCCGGCGCGGGAATGGCTCAGGTTGATCACGCCGAAGACCTCGTTCTGGACGATCAAGGGCACCGAGAGGAACGAACGCATGGTCGGCGCCTCGCAGCCGCCCTCGCGGTGGAGATCGTTCAGCACGACCGGCTTCCGCTGCTGGGCCACCCACGCGGAGAAGCCGTTCCCGCGGTCGAACCGGACGTGCGTCACCATGTCGACCGGCTCGCCCACGACGGCGGCGGCCTCCAACTGGCCCGAGTCGCGATTCATGAGGAAGAGCGTCGCGTTCTCGTAGGAGATGGCGGCGCCGATCTGCTTCAGGGACTCGGTGAAGGCCGTCTCGGCCGAGACCGACTTCTCGATGATTTGCTGCAGCTCCTGGAGCACGTCGGCGTCGGAGACGGTGCGCGACTTGGCGCCGGCCTTCCCCTTCTCCAGCACGGCCATGACCTTCCGGTTGATCGAGATCGCGCTCCCGAAGACGTCCGACGACCGCTTCTTCGCGGCCGAGAGCGCGAGGTCCTTCGCGAAGTGGTCGCACTCCGCCTTCTTCAAGATGCGGCGGCTCCCGAGCACTTCCAGCAGCTTCTGCTCCGACTTGATGAACCGCTCGGTCGCTTCCACCAGACGCTTCGAACCCGCGCCGTTTCGCTGTTTCATGGCAGCCCTCCCTGGCCTTGTCGTTACCGGCCGGCGCCGGATTCGGATGAATGGGCGCCGCTCGGAACGACGGCGCTGTCGACGGTCGTCACCCGGCGCGAGCCCTTCGCGTCCGCGTCGGCGGAGGCGAGGACCAGCGGCGGGCCGACTTCCTTCACCACCACGGGGAACGTCTCCCCTTCCTTCCACTCGGGCGCGCCCTGCGCCATCAGCGTGAAGCCGTGATAGCGGAGCAGCGCGCGGCCGCGGCCGAGCGTGCGGGCCACCGTGACGGGGCCCACTTCGCCGTCGCGGATCGCGGCGTAGAGCGCCATGCCGAGGCCCGGCTCGAAGCGGACGCGGATCTCGACGGGGCGCGGATGATTCAGATTCGTTGCGGCGACGGCCATGACGCTTCCTCCTGAGTGCCGCGGAACTCGGCGAAGAGTTCGAGCTCCCGCTCGGTTTCGCGGACGACGACCTCGGTCAGCCCGTCGAGCAGCGCGTTGCGGCGCCGCGCATCGGGCTCGATCGCCTCCCAGGCGGACGCGGTGGCGGGGCCCGTCGCCGCGCTCGGCGCCCAGGCGTATCCCGCGCCGTCCGCGAGGGAGTCGGCGATGTGCACGAGGGCGGTCAGTTCCGGCGCTCGAACCGCTTCCCACGGACGGTGGTGGCAGGCAATCGCCTCCACGATCTCCGCGGGGAGCCCCCAGCGCTCGGCCAGCCAGCCGCCCACTTCCGAATGATCGGAGCCGTAGAGACCCCGTTCGGCCTCCTCCATCGTCTGGCCCTGCGCCGACGCCAGCGCGTGCGCGGCGTCGATGCGGGCGGGGTGCTGCTGACGGAGAAGCACGGCCCCGACGTCGTGAAGGAGGCCCGCCGCGTACACCTCGCCGAGGAGCCGGTAGCGCACCCGCTCGCCGAGGGCCCGCGCGGCCACGCCGCACGCCATCGAGTGATTCCAGAGATTCGTGAGCGCGCGGTCGCCCGGCGCGAGCGTCTGCACCACCGACGCGGTCAGGACGAGGTCGCGGATCGTGCTCGATCCGAGCACGAGGACGGCGAGCTCCACCGAACCGACCTTCCGCGGGAAGCCGTAGCAGTCGGAGTTCGCGAGCCGCAGCGTCCGCGCCGTGAGACCCGGGTCGAGCGCCAGGATGCGAGCCACCTCCTCGGTGGTGTCGCCGTCCATGCGCGCGACGGCCTCGAGCAGCCGGCAGGCCACGAGCGGGAGCGTCGGGAGGGCGGTCGCCTCCTCGGTCATCCGGCGAAGGGCGGTGCGGTCCACGACGGCGCCTAGGAGATCCGCGCCAAGCGCGTGCGGAGGGTCTTCACGGCCCGCGTGTGGATCTGCGACACGCGGGACTCGGAGATGTGGAGCGCTTCGCCGATCTCCTTCAGCGTCATCTCCTCGTAGTAGTAGAGGGAGACGACCAGGCGCTGCTGCTCCGGAAGGCTGTCGATGGTCTCGAGGAGCACCTCGCGCGACTCGTCGTTCTCGATCACCTCGAGGGCGTCCTTGTGGTTCGGATCGTCCACGATGTCTTCCAGCTGGATGACGTCCTGGTCGTCCTCGCCGGAGACCGACTTGGAGAGCGACAGAAGCGACGTGCCGTGCACCTCGTCCATGAGGCGCGAGAGTTCCGTGGGGCTCAGGTTCAGGGCGTCGGCCACCTCGATTTCCGTGGCCGCGCGGCCGAGCTTCTGGCCGAGATCGCGCGCCGCCTCCTCCACGCTCCGCGCCTTCCGGCGGATGGAGCGCGAGGCCCAGTCGAGCGAGCGGAGTTCGTCGAGAATGGCGCCGCGAATCCGCCAGATGGCGTAGGTCTCGAA
Source organism: Candidatus Eiseniibacteriota bacterium (assembly GCA_035760425.1). GTDB lineage: Bacteria > Eisenbacteria > RBG-16-71-46 > SZUA-252 > SZUA-252 > SZUA-252. The sequence continues at coordinate 6,132 of DASTSZ010000340.1, forward strand.
CTTCGTCCCCTTCGACTTGTCGTACTTCTCGAGCGCGTCGAAGAGCCCGATGATGGCGGCCGAGACGAGATCGTCCCGCTCCACCGACTTCGGCAGATGGAGCGCGAGGCGGTCGACGACGTACTTCACGAGCGGCGCGTACTGGCTGAGCGCCTGCTCCTTCTGGCGTTCACGCCGGTTCTTCGAGCGCGGCGAGCGGTGCTGGAGCATCTGCAAGACGGACGGCGATGCCATGGTCGATCTCTCCCGCGCTAGCGCTCGGCCCGCGCGCCGTCGAGCGGAGACCCTTGGCGGGTCTGCTCGTAGTGGCGGCGCAACGCGGTCCGCATGAGGATGAGACTCGCGAGAAACCCGACCGCCGCGACGATGAGGAACGCGATGGAGGCGCGGGTCAGCACGAGGGGCCACGGGGCCCGGTTCAGAACACCGAGAATCGAGACGATGGCGGCCGCCGCGGCGGACGACACGAGCGTGAGTCGGAGAAGGAAGCGGCGCACTTAGACTTCCTCCGGCACGGCGTCGCGCGAAACGACGTTGTAGGGGCCGGGGGCGGGCGCGTCGGGCTTCGGCTCCTGTCCCATCACGCGCCGCGCGAGCGAGTAGATGCACGAGGCCGCGGGCGAGTAGGGATAGGTCGAGAGGAACGGCTCCTGGCGCTGCACCGACTTGGCGACCGACTCGTCGTCCAGGACGCAGCCCCAGTACTCGACGTCGAGATTGAGGAATCGCTTCGCCACCGTGCGGACGCGGCGGGCCACGGCGAGCGCCTCGTCCTCGGAACCGGCCTGGTTCACCAGGAGCGAGGGGACGCACTTGATCGGGTGGCGCGAGAGGACCTTGATCATGGCGTAGGCGTCGGAGAAGGCGGTCGGCTCGGGCGTGGTGACGACCAGGATCTGGTCCGCCGCCTGCACCATGGAGATGGCGTTCCGTCCGATGCCCGACGGCGAATCGATGAGGATGAGGTCGACCTCGCCCTCGAGTTCGGAGAGCGAGCGGATGAGGCACTCGGTGCGGAACTCGTCGAGATTCGCGAGTTCCTCCACGCCGCTGCTCGCCGGCAGGACCTGGATGCCGTCGGGACCTTCGAAGACGACGTCGCGGACGCTGCGCTGTCCGAGGACCACGTCCTGGAGGTCGTACTGCGGGGCCACGCCGAGGAGGAGATCGACGTTCGCGAGTCCGAGATCGCCGTCGACCACGAGGACGCGCGTCCCTTGGCGGGCCAGCGCGAGCGCGAGGTTCGTGACGATGTTCGTCTTGCCCACCCCGCCCTTGCCGCTCGTCACGGCGAGGATGCGCCGCTTCGGGCGCGCGGCGGGCGGCACCATCCGCGAGTTCGTGGCGAGGCGAGGGCGCGCCGCGCGCTTCGACGCGCGCTTCGTTCCCTTCCCGCTCCCGGTCCCGATCTCGCGGGTCGTGCCGTTCTTCGATTCGATCTCGGACATTCGCTCGTTCCTCGAATTCGATCTGGGTTCGTTCGGTCGGTGACGTTGGTGTCGCTGCGTCCCGCACGTGCAGTCGGTGATTCGGTTTGCAATCGCCGTGCCGCCGGCTAACGCTCTTCCTTGTTGGTAGTTACGGTCGGCGCCTCGGCGTCCGTGCGGCCAGTTCCGGCGTGGTCGGCGTTCTCGGTGGCTACATTCTTTCCACCTTCCGCCGGCGCGTTCGGGGTCTTCCAGGAGACCGGCATCCCGACCCGGCGCCAGGCGCTCGACCGGGCGCGATCCAGAATGCGAAGCGCGGCGCGGGTCATGAGCGCTTCCCCCCGCGGCGCTGGCGCGAGGCTTCAACGGCGCGCGCGAGTTCCGCTTCGATGGAGTTCGAGTCGTCGTCGGCGCCGTGATGACGCGCGAGGCCGAGGTCGGCGATGGGCGTCCAGTGGTGCGCGGTCGAACCGAGGAGGAGGCGCCGCCCTTCGACCTCGACGATCAAGAGCGAGCGGCCGACGCCGACGCGCGTGCGACCGAGCACCAGCACTTCGGGCGGCGGCGGGCCGTACGACGTCTCGGTTCCCTGCGACGGGCGGCGCCAGAAGTAGCGGACCGCGCCGTACAGGACGAGCGCCGCGACGGAGAGCGACGTGGCGTAGACGAAGACGGCCTGGTTCATAGCCGGCCTCCCGCGTCCCGCGCGGGGCGCACGCCGCCGCTCTGCACGCGAGGGAGGCTCACGACGCGAACGGAGAGATCGCCGTCGCGCGATTCGAGCCGGCCGTAGCCGACGACGACGGCGTTCGCCACGATCTCGACGAGTCCGGCACGGGCCGCGCGAATCGGGATGACGCTTCCCGGCTCGAGCGACGCGACCGCGTCGGGCGTGAGGGCCGCGGTGCCCGCTTCGATGGTGACGTGAAAGGTCTCGGTCGGCGCCGGAACGAACGGCTCGACGGCGCGGAGCGCGGCGATCTCGGCGGGCGTGAGGAGGCGGGACATCGCGGCGCTCCTAGCGGCCGTTCCGCGGCGAAGTGCCGAGGATCGCGCGAATGAAGTCGAGGTAACGGCGGACCTTCGTGTCGTCGTTGCGCGTGCTGGAGCTCTTCGAACCTGAACGGTTGGAGCGGCCCTTCCGCGACGACGCGGCGGTGTGCGAGGAACGGGACTTCGTGCGAGGCATCGGTCTGATCCTTTCGTGGCGTGCCGGAACCCCACGCTCCGGCAGGGCCCTTCCCAGGGCGGTTGCCAGGCGCAAAAGGCAACGGGCGTGCCCGCGCGGCCAGAAAGTGGTCGGATCGAGCTAAGTAGGTTTATTTACTTGTGGTTATGGAGGCGCTTCTGGGAGGAGGGTTTCCCCCTACCGATCGGCCCGGATGGCGAAATCTTGAGCGAAATGCGAAGGGCCGTGCAGAACGAAGCCGGTGCGGCCGAGATGCGCGGTCCGCCTACATGCCGTTGTTGGCTGGTTCAGGCTGCGGTGGCTCATGGACCGACGGCTTCATTCGGTAGAAAGCGGTCCGCGGTCGCGTCGCGTCGTCGAGTGTATATAGCTGCCGTCCGCGGTGCAGCCACAGGTAGTTGACGAACGCGATGTCGCCGCTACAGGCGCCGATATGCAACAGCAGGGCACCTGAGACTCCGAGGGCCACCGTGCCCACCGGCGCGATGGCGGTCACGACCGCCAGAATGGGGTTGATCAGCAATGCAGGAGCGAGACACACGAGCAAGAATCGGGTACCCGAGAGCACCTCTCCCGGCGCAATACATAGAGCCGTGGTACGACGGAGGTCATAGCGGATTCGTACGTTCGATGCCCCCACGAGACGGTACGCGCCCGCATGAACGATCTCGTGAATCGGAAGCAACAGGACATACCCCATGACCATCCCAAGGCAGATAGTTGGGAAGGCCTCCAGCATGGAGGTATCTGAAGACCGCCAGACGATGTAGACGACGAGAAGCGCCGCCGCATTGACGCCCCAGTAGGCCGCGACGATCCATGTCGGCGCAAACAGGTAGCGACGCACCCAGGCATGCAGGCCGTCGTGCGGAATCGCGTCGACAAGCTCCCACATACGGTGATCCTCTAGTTCGGCAGCCGTCGGCGTAGTCGTCTTCATCGAGACTCCGGGCGGCGCACGAGTACGACGGTCACGTCGTCCTCGAACGGTACGCCACCGACCTCGCGCAGGCGCGCGAGCAAGTCATCCACGGCGGCGCCCGACTCGCGCCCTCGCGACTCCTCCAGCCACGCGCGGAGCCGACTCGGTCCGAACGGCTCCCCTCGAACCGTGCCGTGCTCGAGAACGCCGTCGGAGAAGAGCGCCAGACTGCCCCCTCGGTCGAGGTGGGCGAAGCCGACGCGGTAGGCGGAGTCGGGCCAGGGACCCAGAACGGGTCCGCCGACGGTGAGTTCCTCGATGCCGCCCGGTCCGAGGAGCAATGGCGGCGGATGCCCGGCGTTGACGTAGCCGAGACTTCCGTCGGAGTCGAGTTCGGCGAACACGAGCGAGACGAATCGCGAGGAGAGACCGCTTTGGTAGATCACTCGGTTCAGACGCTCGACGAGCGACGAAGCTCGGAGTTCTCGCTCCACGCCCATACGGATTCCCGTGATGGCGTCGCGCGCCTGGAGCGCGGCCGGAAGCCCATGCCCGGCGGCATCGAGCACGACGATCCCCAACGCGCTCTTCGCGAGTGGAAGAAAGTCGTAGCCGTCGCCGCCGACCGACTGGGCCGGCACGTAGGCCGTCGCGACGTCGTAGTCGCCGAAGTGGGGCGGCGCGGCGGGAAGGAGACTCGTTTGGATCGCGCGCGCTTGCTCGAGTTGGTCTTCGAGAGCGCTGCGCCGGAGGTGGTACTTGACCCCGAGCTGCACCGCGGCGAGTAGGGCCGTCCGGTCTCGATCCTCGTTCGCGGCACCGTTCCCGGCGAAACGCAGAACGACGACCGCTCCTCCGACCGCGAAGGCGCCGTAGGGATGCTCCACCCACGGATAGTCTTCTCGCGCCACGTCCACGAGGGAGAGTTCGACGTGGGGGGCGTCTGCGAAGACGCCCCAGGCGCTTCGAAGCTGCCAGCGCGCGGCTCGCCGGTCGTAGACCTTGGCGCCGGCGCACCCGAACTCCTCGGGGCCGTTATGCACGAGCTGCTCCGCGACGTGTTCGGCGAAGCGAAGTTCGGATACGCCGGTGGGCGAGTGCGCCAGAAGTCGCTCGATCTGACGGTAGGACGACTTCGGATTCATGGCGCTACCTCCACCACCCATGCCAGCTGACGCGGGACTCCGAGCGAGTTCCGCGGGCGGCCACTCCCGCCGACCTCAAGCCTCCTTGAGCATCGTCGGCTCGAGGTCGAGTTCGATGCGGCAGTCGCAAGTGCCGCCGCGTTGTGCGAGTTCCTTCAGGGTGCCGTCGACGTCGACGTCGCGCATCCCCGAGAGGGCGAGGCGCGCCTGCTCGGTGGTGCCGAAACATCGATGAGCCCGGCCGAGTCTCGACAGGAATTCGGGCCAGAGGGAGTGCCCTGGAATAACGACCGCACCGGCGCGCATGGGGTCCTCCGCTTGAGGTCGACAACTCGATGGCAGAGTGTTCCGGAGGGAAGCGACCGCCGACGCTAGCACCCGGGATTCCGGGTTGCAC
>DASTSZ010000341.1:0-17487 GCA_035760425.1 Candidatus Eiseniibacteriota bacterium
GCGAGCCACGAGTAGGCGTCGCCGTGCGTCGCGTCGAGCTCGATCGAACGCCGCGCGTAGGCTTCCGCGAGTTCGAGCTCCTTCGTGTCGGTCATGTACGTGAAGTGCATGGCGTGGATCGCGGCGAGGCCGCTGTGCGGCGGCGCGAATCGGGGGTCGAGTTCGATGGCGCGCTCGAATTGCCGCTTGGCGTCGGCGAACGTTCCCTTCTGCAGCCGCTGGAAGAGTCGCTTCCCGGTCGCGTAGAGTTCGTACGCGCCGATCTGCGGCGTTTCCGCGGTGCGCGCCGCGAGGGCCGCGAGATCGAGCGGGAAACTGCGCACCACCGCGGCGGCGAGTCGGTCCTGGAGCGCGAAGATCTCCGCCACGGTGCCGTCGAGGCGCTCCGAGCGGATCACGCGCGCGGTCGGAACTTCGGTGAGACGTGTCGAGAGCCGGAGCGCGGGCCCGCTGCGCTGGAAGCTCCCGGAGAGGAGCCATCGGCAGCCGAGCGCCCGCGCGCGCTCCAGGGCGTCGGGAGCGGAGGCGTGGGAACCGCCGGCCCCGGCGCCGGCCGCGACGCCGCCGGCGGAGCGAAGCACGCGCTCCCGCGCGATCACTTGGAGTCCGACGACGCGCGCGAGATCGCCGGTGAGCTGTTCCGCCACGGCGCTTCCGATCCAGGCGTCGGCGGGATCGGCCGAGGCGTTCTCGAGATCGACGACCGCCACCGTGTCGGGCGTCGCGCTGGCCCGTCCGCCGGCGACGACGTCCTGGAGCGCGAGGAGGAACGCGGCGGCCGAATCGAAACGGTCGCTCGGGTTCTTCGCGAGCGCCCGCGCCAAGAGCGCGTCGGTTCCTCGCGGCGCCCCCTGCCCCTCCAACGCCGGCGGCTCGGCGGTGAGGACGCGCGCCATCCGCTCCGACGCGTTCGCGCCGTCGAAGAGCCGCCGCCCCGCGAGCGACTCGTGGAGCAGCGCCCCGACCGCGAAGAGATCGCTCCGCGCGTCCGCCGGATCGCCCCGCAAGAGTTCGGGCGCCACGTACCCGGGCGTGCCGATGACGACGCCGGCCTCGGTCAGCGCGGTCTCGCTCGCGCCGGGCGCCGTCCCGTCCGCGGGGAGTTGCTTCGCGATCCCGAAATCGAGGAGCCGGCCGAGCGCGGGCCCCGCGACCATCACGTTCTCCGGCTTGATGTCGCGATGCAGCACGCCCAGCGCGTGCGCGTGAACGAGCCCTTCGAGCAGCGACGCCGCCAATCCGAGCGCCTCCGCGGGCGGAAGCGGACCGCCTCGCAACCGCGATCGGAGCGTCTCGCCCGGGACGAATTCCATCGCGATGAACGCGTCGCCGTCCTCCTCGCCCGCTTCGTAGAACGTGGCGATCGCCGGGTGCTGAAGCCGCGACGAGATCCGCGCTTCCTCGAGGAGCCGCGCCCGCAGCGCGCGATCGAAGCCGTACGGGAGCAGCTTGAGCGCGGTCGGGCGCCCGAGGGCCAGATCGCGCGCGAGGTGGACCTCGCCCATGCCGCCGGCGCCGAGGAGACGCTCGAGGAGATAGTGGCTGACGCGGCGAACCGCCATGCGGGAGCGGGACTCAGGGAGTCCCGAGGAATCCTTCCACGACCCGCACGAACTGCTCGGGCTCTTCGAAGTAGGGCAGGTGCCCGCTCTTCTCGAAGACCGCCCACGTCGAACCGGGAATCGCCTTGTGGATCTTCCAGGCGGTGCTCGGCGCCACGTTGATGTCGTAGCGGCCGGTCAGGACCAGGGTCGGTATCGTCAGCGACGGAATGACCGGCCACATGTCGAGGCGGCTCAATTCGCCGTTCAGGATTTCGTTCACCGATTTGGCGTACGGATAGCGGGAGGAATTCGCGATGAATTCGTCTCGCTTCGCCGTCGAAACGAAGAGCATTCCGAAGTACTCCCGCATGCTCGCCGCGCCCGACGCGCTGTCGCCCAGTGCGTCGGCGAAATCGAGCGCGCCCTGGCGGTCGGTTCCCTCCGGGAAGACGTACTTGAAGATGAAGTCCGTGTCGGTCCACTTGGGCGAGGCGGAGTCGGCGATGATCAGGCGCGCGACGCGATCGGGATGGCGGACCGCGTAGGCCATCACGAGATAACCGCCCCACGAATGCCCGATGAGATCGATCTTGTCGGCGCGGAGTTCCTGGCGAAGCGCCTCGAGGTCGGCGATCTGGTCGGCGAGCGTGCAGGTCTGGTCCTTCGCGAGCGCGCCCGATCGGCCGGTGCCGCGCTGATCGTAGAAGACGACGCGGCGGCGCTTCGCGAGCGCGTCCCAGGCGTCCGAGCAAAGTACGTAGTCGTGCGCGAATCCGGGCCCCCCGTTCACCATCACGAGGGGCCGCCCGGCCGTCGCGCCCCGGATCTCGAACCAGATCGTGGCGCCGGCCGCGCGAAACGTCTTGCCGGGACCGCCCGGCGCGGCCGGTTTGGCGTCCGCCGCCGGCGCGACCGCGACGGCGACGATCGCCACGGTGGCCGCAATGAGAGCATTCTTCCATTCGAATCCGTGCTGCATCAGTCCCCCCAATCGTGAATGCGGCGCGTCAAGGCACGAAGACGACCTTCGACGAAGCCGTGACGCTCCCCGCTTCCAGCCGCGCGAAATAGACGGCTCCGCGTAGCCGCGTGCCGCGTTCGTCGCCTCCGTCCCAGATCACGCGATGCGTGCCGGGCGTGAAGACGCGGTCGGCGAGCACGCGCACGAGCCGCCCTTGAACATCGAACATGGAAATGCGAGCCCGTCCGCCCCGCGGGAGCGTGAACTCGATCTCGCCCGACCCGAGGATCGGGTTCGGCGCGGAACTCACGCGCGGCACGGGCGGCGCGGCCGTCCACTCCGCGACGGCCGTCGGAATCTCGCTCACCGCGCGGTAGGCGTTCACCTTCACGCCCAGCGGGTGATCGAACGCGACGGCGTCCCCCGTCGCGACGAGATGGCGCGCGACCATCTGGGGCGGCCATGACGGGTACTTCGAGCGAATCAGCCCGCAGACGCCCGCCGTGAGCGGGCACGCGAAGGATGTGCCGTCGCCGTACATATACGGATTCACTCCGTCCCACGCGAAGAAGAGCAAGTAGAAGAGCTGATCCAGCGGGGTGAACTCGTAATTCCGGCAGATCGTCGACCAGATGACGCTACCGGGCGCGGCGACGTCGACCCACGGCCCCCAATTCGAGAAGCTCGCGCGGGCGTTGTCGATGTCGGTCGCGCCGACGGCGATGACGTTCTCGCAGGCCGCCGGATAGACGAGGGTGTCGACGCCGTCGTTCCCGGCGGCCGCCACGCAGAGCACGTTGGCGTAGGTCGCCATGTCGACGAGCGCCTGGAAGAACTCGGGCACGCCGGGGTCGCCCCGCCCCCCGAAGCTCATCGAGATCACCGAGGCGCCTTCGTCCACGGCGTAGACGAACGCGCCGGCGATCGCGGCGGAGTAGAGCCCGCTGTCGGGGTGCGACACCTTGAGCGGCATGATGCGGCAGCGCCAGCCCGCGCCGGCGATTCCGTCGTCGTTGTTCGTCGCGGCGGCGGCGACGCCGGCGCAGAACGTCCCGTGGAAGCCGACGTCGAGTCCCGACGCGTCGGCCGTGTACTCGGGACTCGGGTCCTTGTCGTCCGTTCCGAAGTCCCACCCCGTCACATCGTCGATCAGGCCGTTGCCGTCGTCGTCGAGGCCGTTGCCGGCGATCTCCCCCGCGTTCCTCCAGATCTGACTCGCGAGATCGGGATGCCCGACATCCACGCCGGTGTCCATGATCGCGATGACGGTCGACGTGTCGCCCTTCTCGATATCCCAGGCCTGCGGCAGGCGGACGTCGGCGAATCCGCCGTCGTCGATATACCACTGGTACGGGAGGTAGAGGTCGTTGGGGTAGGTGGCGAGGAGGCCGAAACGGTAGTTCGGGGACGCGGCGCGCACCGCCCCGGTTGTACGCAGCGCCGCCGCCGCGGCCACGGGGTCGAATCCGGGGCGGTCGCTCGTCAGGACCCAGACGCGCTCACGGCGCGCCGAGCCGACTCGCCGCACGGGCCCCATCTCGCGGGCGCGGCCGAGACCGAACTCGCCCGCGACGCGGGAGAAGCCGGCGTTTCGCGCGCGGAGGGCGCCGCCCGGCGCGGCCTCCAGCGCCTCGGCGTCCGCGATCACGACGACTTGCGACGAAGCGTACGAAAGTTTCGTCGGCGTTCGGCGCGCGTCGGCGTCGGCGTGCGCGGGCTCGGCGAGCCCCACGGCGAGGACGAGGAGCAGAAGTCCGGTCGATCCCTGGATACGATGTGCCATGACGTGGCGCTCCGTGCGAGTCGGATCCGTCGACGGCGAAACCCCGAGGGGCTGGCGACCAAGCCGGAGTATGACGGCGTCGCCTAGGGGTCTCAAGGTGGTACTCGGCGCCTCCGTTTCCCGGGCCGCGAAAAGGCTTGAGCGCGGGGCCGCTCTCCCCGACCCTCGTCGGGTCCGGTCGGAACACCCATGGGAGGGACGCGATCGTGTCCACCGAAACGCCCCCGACGAACCCGCCGCGCACGCCCGAGGAACTCGAACGGCACTGGTTCAAGACCGTCTACGCGGGCGACCGCATGCCGCAGCTCACGCCCCGCGCCCTCATCATGGGAATGTTGCTCGGGGCCTTCATGTCGCTCAGCAACGTCTACATCGGCTTGAAGGCCGGATGGGGCATGGGGGTGGCGATCACCTCCTGCATTCTCGCCTACGCCATCTTCGCGACGCTCCACCGGGCCCTGCCGAAACAGTTCCCCGCCTTCAGCATCCTCGAGAACAACGCGATGCAGTCGTGCGCCTCGGCCGCCGGCGCGATGACGAGCGCGGGCCTCGTGAACGCGATCCCGGCCCTCATGATGCTCAACCCGGCGGCCGTCCCGGGCATGTGGCAGCTCACGCTCTGGATCCTGGTGCTCTCCTGGCTCGGCGTCTTCCTGGCCGTCCCCGCGAAGCGGCAGATGATCAACGTGGAGCAGCTCCCCTTCCCGAGCGGGATCGCCGCCGCCACGACCCTGAAGGCGCTCCACAGCGAAGGGAGCACGGCCGAGCGCCAGGCGAAAGCCCTCGGAATCGCGGGCCTGATCGGACTCACGATCACCTGGTTCCGCGACGCCGCCGCCCCCTGGATCAAGTACCCGAACATCCCCGCCACCTTCGGCACCGAGTGGATCAAGATCGGACGTCATCGGCTCAACGAACTCACGATGTCGTTCGAGGGGTCGCTCCTCTTCGTCGCCGCGGGCGCCATCATGGGCTTCCGCCAGGCGTGGAGCATGATGCTCGGCGCGGCGATCAACTACCTCGTCCTGGCGCCGATGATGATGGACGCGGGGGTCATCGCGGAGAGCGGCGGCTCGGCGCTGCGGCGGATCTCCTCTTGGAGCCTCTGGATCGGCGTCCCGATGATGGTCACCTCCGGACTCCTCCTCTTCTTCCTCCAGTGGAAGACGGTCGTCCGCGCCTTCGGCACCCTCGCCGCGTTCATGAAGAAGCGCGAAGGGACGGCCGAGGATCCGATGGAGAAGATCGAGGTCCCCGGCTCGTGGTTCGTGGCCGGCATGCTCGTGCTCGGCGCGGCCGCGGTCTACCTCGGCCACTCGATCTTCGGGATCACCTGGTGGATGGGCGTGCTGGCGGTGCTCGCGACCTTCTTCCTCGTCGTCGTCGCGGGGCGCGCGACCGGCGAGACCGACATCACGCCGACGGGGCCGATCAGCAAGATCACCCAGCTCACGTTCGGCGCCATCAAGCCGGGCGACGTCACGACGAACCTCATGACGGCGAACATCACGGCCGGCGCGGTGAGCCACGCCGGCGACCTGCTCACGGACTTGAAGAGCGGCTATCTCCTGGGCGCGAAGCCGCGGCAGCAGTTCATCGCCCAGTTCTTCGGCGTCCTGGCGGGCGGGCTGGTCGTGGTGCCGGTCTTCTTTCTTCTGATCCCGAATGCGTCGGTGCTCGGCACCGAGCAGTGGCCGGCGCCGGCGGCGCAGGTCTGGCGGGGGGTGGCGGAGCTGCTCTCGAAGGGCGTGGAGTCCCTCCACCCGACCGCGCGCATCGGGCTCCTCGTCGGTTCGATCATCGGCATCATCCTGCCGCTCCTGGAACTCCGGTTCCCCAAGCAGAAGAAGTTCATCCCGGCGGCGACGGGCCTCGGCATCGCCTTCACGATCAACGGCTACAACTCGATCATGATGTTCATCGGCGCCTTGATGGTGCTCTGGCTGTCGAAGAAGAAGCCGGCCCTACACGAGGAGTACACGGTGCCGGTCGCCTCGGGGATCATCGCGGGCGAGAGCCTCATGGGCGTGCTCATCGCCCTGCTGACGGTGGCTGGAATCCTGGGCGGGTAGCGAGGCGTCTCGAATCCGAAACGAGAACGGGCCGCCGCGGAATCCGCGACGGCCCGTCTCCTTTCTGCCTGCGGCGATTCGCCGTTAGCGGGCGACTCCGCTGATCCGCATCTTGTAGAACGACCGCCAGACGAACGCCATCGACACGGCGAAGAAGACCACCGCGAGGGTCGTCGTGAGGAACGGTCCCTGCTGCCGCGAAAGGGAGACCGCGAGTTCGACGGCCAGGAGCCCGAAGAGCGTCGTGAACTTGATGACCGGGTTCATGGCGACCGACGACGTGTCCTTGAACGGATCGCCCACCGTATCGCCCACGACCGTGGCCGCGTGGAGCTCCGTCCCCTTCTCCTTCAGATCGACTTCGACCACCTTCTTCGCGTTGTCCCACGCGCCGCCGGCGTTCGCCATGAAGATCGCCTGGAAGAGGCCGAAGAGCGCGATGGAGATCAGGTAGCCGATGAAGAAGAAGGGCTCGATGAACGCGAACGCCAGCGTGCCGAAGAAGACCGCGAGGAAGATGTTGAACATCCCCTTCTGCGCGTACTTCGTGCAGATCTCCACGACCTTCTTGGAGTCGGAGACCGACGCCTTGGTCGTGCTCTCGAGCTTGATGTTCTTCTTGATGAACTCCACGGCGCTGTAGGCGCCGGCCGTCACCGCCTGCATGGAGGCGCCGGTGAACCAGTAGATCATGGAGCCGCCCGCCAGGAGCCCGAGGAGGAAGGGCGCATGGAGGAGCGAGAGCTTCGTGACGAACTCCGGCTGGAGCCCTTCGGTCAGCGCCACGATGATCGAGAAGATCATGGTCGTCGCGCCCACGACGGCCGTGCCGATGAGCACCGGCTTCGCGGTCGCCTTGAAGGTGTTGCCCGCCCCGTCGTTCTCCTCGAGATTGTGCTTCGCCTTCGCGAAGTTGACGTCGAAGCCGTGCTTCGACTTGATCTCTTCCTTGATCCCCGGGATCGACTCGATGACCGAGAGTTCGTAGACCGACTGCGCGTTGTCGGTGACCGGTCCGTACGAGTCGACGGCGATCGTGACCGGGCCCATGCCGAGGAACCCGAAGGCCACGAGGCCGAACGCGAAGACCGCCGGCGCCATCATGAGCGCCCCGAGGCCCATCGTGCTGACGGCGTACGCGAGCGCCATGAGGATCATGATGCAGATGCCGAGCCAGTAGGCGCTGAAGTTGCCGGCCACGAGGCCCGAGAGGATGTTGAGCGACGCGCCGCCCTCGCGCGAGCAGGTGACGACTTCCGCCACGTGGCTCGACTTGGTGGAGGTGAAGATCTTCACGAGTTCCGGAATGACCGCGCCCGCGAGCGTGCCGCAGGTGATGACCGTCGAGAGCTTCCACCAGAGGGAGCCGTCGCCGAGTTCCTTGATGAGGATGTAGGAGGCGACGTAGGTGAGCGCCACCGACACGAAGGAGGTGAGCCAGACGAGGCGCGTGAGGGGCGCCTCGAAGTCCATCTTGTCGGCCTGCTCGTACTGCCCCTTCGACATCGCTTCGTTGATGAGGTAGGAGCCGCCGCTCGCCACGACCATCATGACGCGCATGGCGAAGATCCAGACCAGGAGCTGCACCTGGACGACCGGATTCGAGACGGCGAGGAGGATGAAGGAGATGAGCGCGACGCCCGTGACGCCGTAGGTCTCGAAGCCGTCGGCCGAGGGGCCGACCGAGTCGCCCGCGTTGTCGCCGACGCAGTCCGCGATCACGCCGGGATTGCGCGCGTCGTCTTCCTTGATCTTGAAGACGATTTTCATGAGATCCGCGCCGATGTCGGCGATCTTCGTGAAGATGCCGCCGGCGATACGGAGCGCCGCGGCGCCCAGCGACTCGCCGATGGCGAATCCGATGAAGCAGGGCCCCGCCATGTCCCCCGGAATGAAGAGGAGGATGATGAGCATGATGAGGAGTTCGACCGAGATGAGCGCCATGCCGATGCTCATGCCGGCCTTCAGCGGAATGGAGTAGCAGGAGAAGGGCTTGCCGGTGAGCGACGCGAACGCCGTGCGGGAGTTCGCGAAGGTGTTGATCCGGATGCCGAACCACGCCACCGCGTAGCTGCCCGCCATGCCGACGAGGCTGAAGAAGAGGATGATCGCGACCTTCGGGGCCGGGAAGCCGCGCGTGATGTTCCCCGCGGCGTCGACGCCGGTGACGGCGAGCCAGCCGAAGTAGACGAGCACGATGGCGCTGATGAAGAGCCAGAGCACCGCCAGGAACTTGCCCTGCTGGAAGAGGTAGGTCTTGCAGGTCTCGTAGATCAGCTCCGAGATCTCCAGCATCGACTTGTGGACGGGGAGATTCCTGAGCTGGCCGTAGGTCATGATCCCGAAGAGGAGCCCCAGGACGCAGACCACGAGGCCGAAGAGAAGGAGCGTGTGCCCGTCGATCCCGCCGGCGAACGTCACCGACTTGAGATCGGGAAGCTTGAGGTTCGCCTCGCCGCCGCCGTGGTGCGCGGCGCCCTCCGTGGCCGCCACTCCTTCCGGAGCCGCCGCGCCGTCCTGGGCCAGCGCCGCGGGTGCGAGCGCCGCCAGCGTGAAGACGAGCAGCGCCGAGAGCATCAGCGCCGCGAGGAGACCTCGCCCATTCGACTTTCTGAAACCGATCATCAATACCTCACTTCGAGCTTGAGCTGTCCGTGGGGTTGGCCGCCTGGGGGGTGCAGACGCTTCATCGCCCGATCAATCGTGAAAAACCCCCTCAAACCTTTGGTTTATAGCAGGCGGAGGGGGCGGCTGTCGAGGGGCGCGGCCGATGGTGGGTTATCTCTATGTAAAATAGTGGGTTTCGGAGTTTTTGGGGGTCTCCGATGACCGGCGGGGCGCCCTAGCGAAGAATCGTCATCTTCCGGTTCGACATCTCCCCGTTCGGGTAGACGATCCGGTAGAAGTAGACGCCGCTCGCGGCTCGCCCGCCCAAGTCGCTCTCCCCATTCCATCGCGCCACGTAGTCCCCCGGCGGCATCGCCCGGTCGACCAGCGTACGCACGAGTCGACCCGCCACGTCGAAGACCCGGATCGTGACTCGGCCCGCCGCCGCGGTGCTGAAGGGGATCGACGTCTCCGGATTGAAGGGGTTCGGGCGGTTCTGGCCGAGCGAATTCACGCGCGGCGGCGCCTCCGGCGCGGGCTCCAGCACCCCGGTCGCGGCGGCGATGTCCTGAATCGGATAGAGCGGCCCGTAGGTCGCTACGCCGAAGCCGGGGGCCGTGGCCCAGTTCCCGATGACGGTCGCGTCCGTCGGGCAGGGCCAGCAGATCGAACCCGACGCGTGCGATCCGCGACAACCCGTGAGGAACTTGTAGAGGATCAGGATCCGGTTCGCGGCGCCCGAATGCACGTAGTTGGCGGCCGTGCGCGGGATGGCGCCGGGTGCGCCCCGCACGAACTGAATCGAGTAGCCGTAGCCGAGCGCCTTCGTCTGGTCGAGATCGGCCGCGCCGTCGAACTCGGTCGCCTTCGCCACCGCCGCCACGTCGTTCACGCCGAACGCCAGCGGATAGAAGGCCGCGGCCACGCCGCCGCCCGTCGTGGTGAGCGGATCGAATCGATTCGAGCCCGGGCAGCCCCCGTCGACTTCGTACGTGAACGTGCCCGGCGCGGCGAGCGCGGGGCCCGACGACGGCGCCGCGAAGCGGTCGTCGATGGCCGGAAAGAAGTTCGTCGTCCCGCCTGCCCAGATCCCTTTCGCCCCGCCCGGGCCGAGCGTAACCACGTTGGCGACGCCGAAGACGCCGCTCGAGAGCGCCGCGCGGCGCGCGCCGGGGGCGCCGCTGGGCGGGTTCGTGAGGTTGTTGAATGCGTCGTCGCCCGAGAGGAACAGACAGCGATCCCCTCCGTTCGTCCCGGTGTCGCGTTCGGCCCAATCACGAAGCGTCTGCGCGTCCTGTTCGTCGAGGACGGAGACCGTCCGAAGATGCGAGCTCTGCACGATGATCCGGTACCAGGCGGCGAGCGAGTCGACGAGGCCGTACTCGGTTTGATTCGGGAAGTAGTTGCTCGGGCGAAGCGGCCGGTCGCCCCCGAGTTCGCGGCCGCCGGCGTTCGCGCCCTGCACGAATCCCTGCAGATGGCGGTAGCGGTCGGCCCGCACCCCCATGCCGCGAAGCGCCTGCGTGACCGGATCCTGCTGGAAGCTCCACGCCGTGTACGCGCCGTCGAGATTCAGCACCGGCGTATCGGTCCGCCCGGCGAGGAGCGAACCGCCCGAGCCGGCGGGATAGACGCCCGGCAGCACTTGGAACTCGAGGATGTCGGGCGCGAGGTTGGCGCTTCCCGGGAGCGTCGGCAGCTCGCTCGACTCCCGCGCGGGATCGTCGGCCGCGAACTGATAGGCGACGCCGCCGTTGATGTCGACCGCCTTGAAGTAGTATTGGAGCCGCGTCCCTCGGGGCAGGAAGTCGAGATTGTCGTAGGCGCCCTCGCCCTTGATCGTGAACCCGCCCGGCAGACTCGAGCCCGCCTTGTCGCGCGGCGGCCAGTTGACGCGATACGCGTTTCGAATGACGGCGGTGTCGGCGCCGGCCGCGACGGCGTCGGCGTCGAGGCGCGTCGAGTCCCACGGACTCCATCCCTTCGTCGCCGGGTCGAATAGCCGGTAGATCATGCGCGGCGAGTCGAAGGCCGGGTTGAACGCGCCGTTCGTTCGCGCGATGACGAGCCCGCCCGAAACGCTCTTGTCGAATCCCGACTGCCAGTTGATCCCCATGCCCTTCGGGCGAAGTCCCGAGACCAGATGGACGGTGATGGAGTCGCCGATCGGCGCGTTCACGTTGTCCTTCACCGCGCTCCGCGCCACGTCGACGTTCGGGTTCGTCTGGAGGTCGCTGCCGCGGACGCCGGGCCAGCAGGGCGCGACGCTACAGTTCGTCCCGGTCATCGTGCCGTCGACGAACGTCGACTGGGCGAGCGCGCCGGGCGAGATGCCGATGCGCGGGGCCGGGACGCCCGTCACCGCCTGGAGCAGGAGGTCGTCGTAGAGCACGCCGTACTGCGTGTTCACGGAGCAACCACCACCGTCGGGCGTTTCCGCCGACACGCACTGAAGCACCCAGCGGACCTGCACCGAATCGGCCTGTACCGCCTCCGGAAGGAAGTCGGCGTTCGCTCCCCATCGCTCGCTCCCGCCGGCATGGCGCGTCCCCGACGCGGCGGTGTCGCGCCAGCCCGACCAAGCGCCCGACCTGAAGTAGCGATACTGGGCGTACTGCACGTAACCCGACGTCCGCCTCAGATTCGTGTACTCGCTCCAACTCAAGAGAAGTTCCGCGGTGCCGGCGGGGACCGGGAAGGTGCAGCTGACGAGCGCGTTGTGCTGCGACGGAATGGCGAACTTCGTGAACGGGTCGACGCCGAGGAAGAAGCGATCGAGCGAACTGTCTTTCTGCGTGGAGCAGAGGTCGGCGGTGAGATAGTCGCTCCCCTGCTGGATGCTCCAGAGCTCGCCGACGCCGGCGAGAACGCGAGCCGCGATCCGCACACCGTCGGTTTCGGTGGCGGTGATCGGGTCCGCGACGAGGATGTCCCCGCCGGTCGCGTCGGTGCCGCCCGCCGCCGTCTGCTCGGCGTAGATCGTGCGCGTGCCGTTCACGACGATGTCGTCGACGACCACGCCGCTCCCCTGCGGCCAGAGGCCGTCCTCGGCCGCGTTCTGGTCGTCGGTGACGAGCAGGATGTAGAGGGCGCGGTTCTCGGTCGCCATGCGGAAGTCGAGGTTGATCGTCGTCGGCGCCGCGCTCGTCTGGCCGACGATGGTCGGCGCGCTCGCGCCGTTCACGAAGGGCGAGAGCCCCGGCGTGCTGGACGTGAGGCTGCCGGTGAAGGTCGCCTGGAGCGTCGCTTGGCCGAAGGCGCCGGTCGCGCGGATCTGATCGAACGCCGCGCGGCTGTTCCCGAGCGGATCCTCGTCCCCGAAACCGTCGGTGTCGTTGTCGCCGCCGCCGATGAAGTAGAGGAAGTCGTAGTTCGTCTCGAGCGACGCGTTCAACTTCATCGTGATCGTGTAGGTTCCGCCCGCGGCCGTCGGCGGCGCGTGGTTCGCCTCGAGGTCGACGTAGAGGATCTGGTTCGTCGCGTTCGGATACCCGACCGGGAGATGCCACGACGGATCGAACGTCCCGATCCATAGGGCGCGGCTGCCGGCCGGAATCGCGGGTCGCTGCCCCGACGGAGTCGAGGCGTCGACGACGTGGGCGAGTTTCTCCGACAGCGAGAGATCGACACGATCGTAGCCGCCCGTCGATCCGATCGTATAGCTATTGAGGGAGTCGGCTTGCGCGCTCGATCGGGCGCTCCACGTGCCCGAGGCGTGGTCCGCGCACGCCCCCGGGTAGAGGAACCAGGACGTCGTCACCTTGGCGCCGCGAATCACCGATCCGCTGAATCGAGGGAATCGCGCCGCGGTGGTCGCCCCGTCGCTCTTCGATTTGGTGTCGGTGGAGGGGGCCGAGACGATCGGGCCCCGCGCGAGCGTCGGCGCCGGGCAGAGCAGGGCTATGAGGAGAAGGAGGACGGATGAAGGTCGGTGCCACCGGACTTGGATCATGGCCTCGCAAGGAGTACGCGCCCCCGGATGCCATTCGGTAAGCCGCTTCAGAACCTAGCACTTAATATGTTGAATGTCAAGCAGTTCCGCCGACGCCGACCCACGCCCTCGGGCCGAGGGGCCCGTCCCTAGTCCTCCACGACCTCGTTCAGGACCACCTGCTCCAATGTCTGGCGCCGCCGGACGAGGCGGAATTCCCCCGGCGCCGTTCGCATGACTTCGGGGGCGGCCGGGTAGGAGTTGTAGTTCGTGGCCGCCATCGACGCGCCGTACGCGCCCGCGCCGCCGATGATCACGAGATCGCCGATCTCGGGAATGGGCGATTCGCGCGGCAGGAGTCCTTCGGGATCTCCCGGCGCCGGCGTCAGCACGTCGCCCGTCTCACAGCAGGGACCGACGAAGACGACCGGCGCGTGGGGTCGCTGCGGCGCGCCCGCCGAACCGTCGCCCGCGATCACGGTGACCGGATGCTGCGCGCCATAGAGCGACGGACGGAGGAGTTCGGTCATCCCCGCGTCGAGTTTCGCGAAACGATAGCCCTCCGGTCCCGTCGCCACGCGGTCGACGCAGGTCGCCACGATCGCGCCGGCGTTCGCGACGAGATAGGCGCCCGGCTCGATCTCGAGATGGAGCGAGCGTCCCGTCCGACGTTGGAATCCGAGGAATTCGTCGCGCACGACGGCGCCGACCGCCGCGAGGTCGGTCCCGTTCTCCCCCTCCATGCGCGCGACCTTGAAACCGCCGCCGAGGCTCACCACGATCGCCTCCGGCAGGCGCGTCGCGATCTCGAGCGAGAGACGCGCCACGCGGGTCCAGACGGCGGGATCGCTTCCGGAGCCGATGTGGGAGTGGAGCCCGGCGATCGTCACGTTGTGGCGGGCGGCGAGCGCCTTCGCCTCGTCCAGGTCCTCGTGCCAGATCCCGAAGCTCGAGCCGGGCCCGCCCGTGTTCACGCGATTCGCGGCGCCGCTCCCGAGGCCCGGGTTCACGCGGATCGTCACGTCGCGCCCCGGAAAGGTCTCGCCGAAGCGCTCGAGTTGCAGAAGCGAGCAGGCGGTGAAGCGGATGCCTCCCTCCACGAAGCCCCGGAGGCGGCGCGAGGGCGCCTGGGAGGTGAGCGCGATCCGCTCCGGCGCGAAGCCCGCTCGGAGCGCCCGTTCGACTTCGAAGTCGCTCGAGGCGTCGACGCGGAGGTCGAGATCGCGGAAGAGCGTGAGGATCGCTCGGCAGGAGTTCGCCTTCATGGCGTAGCGGACCGTGAGTCCGAACGCGTGCGGGAAGGCGAGCGCCCGCGCGGCCGCCGCTTCGAGCGACGCGCGGTCGTAGACGTAGCAGGGCGTGCCGAAGCGCTTTCGAACGTCGGCCGCCTCGGCGGGGCTCAGGAACACGCGGCGCGATCCTCTCCGTGAGGTCGAGGGAACGTCAGAGCTTCGCGACCGCCTGCTTCCGCTGGAGCTGGAGCACCCGCACGTCCGGGTCGACGACGACTCGCTGCGGATCGAATTCGCAACGGATCGTCACCTGCTTCGATTCGCCCGGCCCCAACGTCACGGTCGCGCGGGCGTCACGATAATCGGGATTCGGCTCGGTGGGAACACTTTCCGAGCCCTTGGCGGGCGCCTTCCAGCGCTCCTCCGCCGTGGCCGCGATCTCCACCGCCATCGTCCCCGTCCCGCGATTCACGACGGTCGCCGTGACGTCGTAGCCGGCCCCCGCCTTCGTCTTGGAGGCGGCGCTGACGCGATACTCGGGCATCGCCTTCTCCTCGCACCATTGCGCGACGAACTTGTCGTACGCCGAGGGATCGGCCGCGTAGGGGCGAAGCGCCGCCACGATGTCCTGGAGCGCCGGATGGTCCCGGCTCACGCTCCACTCGCGAATGAAGGCCCGGTACCCTTCGAGCGCGCGCTCGTGCCCCAGGTAGTCGTAGAGCATCCAGAAGACCCAGCCGCCGCGGTCGTAGGTCACGGTCTCGTCGGTGTCGTGCGAGCCGTCCATGTCGTACATCGGCCGCTCGTCGTCCACCTGCCGGCGATCGCCGTAGCGCGACTCCATGCCCTTCGCGAACTCCATCCGTTCCCGCGCACCCTTCACCTTCTCGAAGAGCAGGAGCGTCGAGAAGTGCGACATCGCCTCGCTCAGGAAGTCGCCGCCTGGGCCGTTCGCCGGCGTGAGGATGTTCCCCCACCACTGGTGCGCCGCCTCGTGCGCGGTCACCATGAACGTCGCGTTCGTCTTCGCGTCGTTCTTCGTCAGGAAGCCGATGTTCTCGCTGAAGGTGATGTTCGTCCCGAAGCCCTGCGCGTAGCCCGCGAGCGCCGGGAACTCCGAGAGCTTCAGCTCCCGCCACGGATAGGGGAGGAACCACTCGGAGTACCAGTGGCGCGCCGCGTCGAGGGCCGTCGACATCTCCTCGATGTTGTAGGGGTGCGCGGCCGCGTAGTAGATCGTCGTCTCGTTCCCCTGCTTCACCTTCCACCGCCCGCAGATGACGTTCAGGATCTTCACCGGGTGGTCGGTCTCCCAGACCTGCGTGCGGAGCCCCTTCGACACGCGGTTGCTCGTGCAGACGCCGACGGAGTTGAGCGTGTAGGCCTCGGGCCCCGTGACGGTGATGCGCGCCGGGAACCACGCGGTGGCGCCGTAGCTCGCGCGCGTGATGCCCTTCCAATAGTCGCGCGGGTACTTCCGGCGCTCCGTCTTGTTCTCCTTCGTCTCGCCCACGTCCTCCATGTAGCCGACGACCGGCATGAACGACGGCGTGAAGCCGGTCAGCACGACGCCCGAGGGGAGGACGAACTCCTGCGTGCCCCCGCCGTTCTTCGTGACGCCGTTCGGGAAATGCCCCTCCCAGCTCCAGCCGACGACGACGCTGTCCCCCTTCGCGAGCGGCGTGGGGGGCGTGAAGACGTAGAGCCGCAGGCGGTCGTCGGGCGTGTAGGCCTTCCCGTTCATCGTCCACTTGAGCTTTTCCCAATGGAGGCCGCCCGTGAGCGGGATCTGCGCGAGTGTCGTGTCGAGGCTGTTCACGAGCGTGAGCGTGCCCGCGCTCGAGAGCCACTTCTCCGCCGGTTTCACCTGGACCTTGATGTCGGCGCGCGCGATGTCGGGGAGCGGCGCGCCGAGCCAAGTCTTCAGATTCTTCGCCCAGTAGTCCTTTCGCGCCTTCTTCGCGGCGCCGCCCTCGAGTCCCTGGCTCACCATGAAGGCGAGCGCGGCGCAACAGGCGAGCGGCACGGCCGCGGCCGGGAGGAGCCCGAACAGGGTCCGGAAGGCCTGCGCCGGCGCGAGCTGATGGACGACGCGCACGCCGTCCCGCCCGCGACGCTCGAAGAGGCGGACCGCGATGATCGTGAAGAGGATCGCGGCGCCGAGCACCATGACGCGATTCAGGACGAGCGCGGCGCGGTCGGTCTCGTAGAAGCCGAGATCGCTCCAGCGCATGACGCCCCAGAGCGGCCAGTTCCCCGCCCAGCTGATCTTCGCGGAGAGGAACCGATAGGCCGTGAAGATGAGAGCGCCGAGCCCCGCGGCGTAGACGGCGTAGCGGTTGCCGAAGAGCGCGTAGAGCATCGTGACGAACGACGTCCAGGCAAGGAAGGTCGGGACGAGCAGGAGCCCCCAGAGGAGCAGATAGGGATGGAGGGCGAACGGCACGGTCCCCTGCACCATCAGCGCGATGACGCAGGCGACGAAGGACGCCGCGAGCACCGCCACCGCGACGAGGCTGTTCGCGAGCGATTTCCCGAAGAGGTAGGCCGCGGTGCGCACCGGCGTGGCGTAGAGGAGCGCGGCGAATCCGGTCGTCCGGTCCCGCTCCATCGACTCCACCGTGTAGTAGAGGAGGAGGAGACAGACCATGACGCAGATCTGCTGCGCCACCGCGAGCGCCGTGATGCCGGGCGTCAGGAGGATCGGCGTGTCGAACGCCCCCACCGCCAGGAGCGCGTTGCCGAGCGCCTGGATGAGGATGAGTGGGATGAAGACGTAGATGCCGGGCTGTCGGAAAAGCTCCTTCACCTCGATGGAGGCGACGGCCGTCGCGGCGCGAAGGAAGGGCACGCCCGTCGTCCGCATGCCGAGTTCCGCGACTCCCGCTTCCGGCGGCGCCGCCCGGTCGATGACCGCCTCGGCGCGCCCCGCGCCGCCGCGCACCGCTTCGCCCGCCAGCGACGCGGCGACCGCGCGTTGCGTGAGGAAGACGCAGCCGAAACCGACCACGAGCATCCACGCGCGATTGAGCCAGAAGAGCGCGTCGTAGGGCACGCGCGCCGTGTTGTAGAACTCCACGCCGCGGTCGACCTTCAGGTGCGTCTCGTTGAGCCAGCGGTAGCCGCTCGGCTCGATCAGCTGGAGCACCTTGTTCACGGTCAGCCCGAGCCAGGACGGGGACCAGGTCCAGAGGAAGAACCCGCAGGCGAGAAGCGCCGCCACCGGAAGCACGAAGACGAGCACCGGGTTTCGGCTCTTCTCGCCGACGAAGATCGAGACGCCCGCGAAGAAGACGAAGAACGGAAGCCCGATGTAGAACGCGGGCCGCAGGTAGTGCCCCCACGCGAAGGGGCCTC
>DASTSZ010000342.1:0-8825 GCA_035760425.1 Candidatus Eiseniibacteriota bacterium
CGCGACCTTCGCCACCGCCTGGTTCGCGAGGTCGAGGCCGCCGAGCGGATAGAACGCGCTCACGATGACGCGCACCTTCTTGAGGAAGCACTGGCGGAGGAACGCCTCGGCCATCGGATCGTTCTCGGGCGCCGACGACGGACCGTAGTCGAACGAGATCCAGACGACGTCGCCCGGCTTCAGCGCCTCGACGTACTCGAACGCGCTCCGCGTCGAGGAGGTGGTCGTCACGGGAAGCCCGATCGGGATGACGATCGGAATCGTGACGCTCAGCAGGACGAGCAGGAAGATCCAGCGGCGGTCGAGCGCCAGAAGGCGCAGAAGGAAGTTCTGCACGCTACTCGCCCTTCCCCAGGCCGAGGTAGCCGCGCTCGATGCCCAGGATCACGCGGATCGCCATCGACCCGGCGCCGAGCGCCGCCCCGATGATGATCCCCGACTGCGCGGCGCCGTTCGGGACGTCCATGATCCATTCGGTCGCCCGCCCCATGAACTGGCTCGCGGCCGCGGCCGACGGACCGAGCGCCGGAAACGGCGACGCCAGGAACTCGATCAAGGGCACCCGCCCGAACATGACGATCGCTCCCGCGATGAGGAGAATCGTCGCCTCGGTGTTCCGGGCGCGGAAGGCGCGGAACGCCGCGCTCGCCATGAAGAAGGCGAGGAGCGCGAAGATGGTCGACTGGAGCGGCTGGAAGACCGAGGCGTAGACCCAGCGAAACGGCGTCGGCGAGCCGTCCGGAAGGAAGCCGATGCCCTTTCCGGAGATCGCGCCGTAGACCCCGAACGAGCCCATGACGAAGAGCCCCGTGAGAAGCACCAGCGCGTAGGGCCAGGCCTTCTCGCGCCGGGCGATCTTCCGGTAGCCGTTCGCGACGACGTTCGTGATCCCGAGAAGGAGCGCGAATCCCGCCACGATGATGAGCCACTGGTCGAGGCGCGGGCTCATGCCGGAGTCGCCCGAGAGGAAGTTCTTCGGGATGTACATGGAGAAGATCGGGATGAGGCCGGCGAAGAAGGCGACGAGGAGCGGCAGCTTGCTCCGAAGCGCCGGCGTCCGCAGGCCGAGCGCGATCCCCACGAGCGGGATGAGCGCGAAGAGGACGACCAGCGTCACGCGTCCGAATTCGAGGTTCATTGCGTCTGCACCAGGGCGACGAACCAGGTGGCGCCGAGGCTCACGGCGACGATGCCCACGAGGCCGACGAGCATGAGCACGGCCTTGGCGAGATCCTGCCCGCGCATGGAGCCGAGCAGCACCGGCTCGCGCGAGAGATAGGCGCTGGCGGCGTAGAGTTCCTCGCCGATCAGCGTGTAGTCGCACGTGGCGACGAAGAAGGGCAACTGGGTCGGATCGGCCTGGCCCGCGATCTGAATGGCGCCGGTCGACTGGCCGGTCTCGGCCAAGATGAGCGACTCCGCGAAGAAGTAACCGACCAGGAAGATCGCGGCCGGCTTCTCGCGCGTCATCTGCGCGGAGACGGCGGCCGTGTACGCGAACTGGTCGTAGGTGACGTAGTGGACCATCTCCTCGCGGTAGAGGTCGGGGCGTCCTTCCGCGAGATACGCGGAATGGACCGCCTCCTTCGCGGAGACGAACGTGAGCGGATCCTTGTTCGGAACGTCGAGATCGGTGCCGTATCGGGCCGTGGCGCGCGCGACGTGGCCCAGGATCGCGATGCTCGCGATCGTCTGGATCTCGTCCATGCTCTGAATCCCGGGAATGTAGAGAACCTTCTTCCCCAATTCCGTGGCGCGCCCGATCGCCTCGTCCACGGCGTTCAGGCCGGCGATCCGGCGGATGAAGATCGGCTTCCCGGAACGGGCGAGCGTGATCGACGTGAGGATGAAGGTGATGAAGAGGAGCGACGCGACGAGCGAGTTCGTGCGCTCGGGGCGGAACCAGTTGTCGTGCGGGGAGGCCGGATCGCTCACGAGCGCGGGGCCGACGGCCCCCGCGATGCCGAGCGAGTCGGCCGTTTCCTCGCCGCGCACGCGAAGTTCGTATCGGTACGTCTTGCCGTCCGCAGCGGTGTTGTCGACGTATTCCTGGACGCCCGGCTTCACCGTCTTGAGCGCCGTGAACTCGTCGGCGGGCGCCTCCGCGCGGCGGACCTCGAGCATCGCCCCCGGCGGGAGCGCCGCGGGGTCCTTCCACGTGAGGCGAACCGCGCCGCCGCTATCTCCGGGACGATCGACCGCGACGAAATCGGAAGGTGCGGGAAGTTCGGGAGCCGGAGGCGGGGTGGTCACGGGCGCGACCGCCCGAGCGGGGGCCGCGATCAGCAGGAGCGTCAGGACGGCGGTGCTGCACGCGTTCAGTCGCACGAAAGCGGAGCCTAGGGGTCCGCTATCGGGGTGTCAACGGGCTTTTCGGCCCCGAAGCCTCATAATGGGCCAGACATAGACGGAAAGAACGGGCCAGCGGCTGCAGAAGAAGCGAAGAACGTCCTTCACGAGCTGCCGGATGTGAACCTCGATCCCCCGGGAGAAGAAGGCCGGCAGGATCTCCGGTTCGAGCTTCGCGTCCCGGAACTTCCCCATCATCCAGAAGGGGTTCAGCTCGCGCTCCGGGTACTGCCCGTCCCGCGGATCGCGGTAGAGGAAGGCCGGGGCCGTCGCGATGCGCCCCTTCGCCAGGAACTCCCGCACCCCCTCCGCCACACTGTCCCCCCAGAGGCCCCGCGTTTGGCGGGTCGCTTCGAGAAGACGCTCGCCCGTGAGTTCGGGGAAGCGTTCCTTGATCATCTCCATGCGCGCCGCGAAGTAAGGCCCGGCGGGCTCCCGCTCCATGTCGTTCCACCCCTTCCGGCGCCGGGCGCGGGCGGGCAGGTAGAGGGAGTTGTTCTCGTCGCTCAGGAAGAAGACGCCGCCCGGACGGAGGAGGCGGTGCGTCTCGCGCAGGAATCCCTCCAGGTCGCGGACGTGGGAGATGACGCAGTTGGTCATGACGCCGTCGAAGGAGGCCGCGGGAAAGTCCATCGCGATCCCGTCGCCGTAGCGCGACTCGAAGTGCGTCACGGCCGGGGTGACGGCGCCCGCGAGGTAGGTCCCGACGCGCACCATGTCGTGATCGATCTCGGTGGCGACCACCTTCTTCGCGCCGTAGATCGCCACCAGGAGCGCCTCGATGCCGAATCCGGCGCCGAGGTCGAGGATCTCTTTACCGTCCGCTTCCAGGTAGTCGAACATCTCCCGGCCCTTCTGGAAGACGTGCTCGATGCGGGCGGGATTCCGGAGGATGTTGAGGTACGTGTAGTAGGTGATGAAATACTCGGGAAGGTGCGCGCGGAGTTCCGCGTCGCTCTGCATCAGGAGGGCTCGGAGCGACGCGAGGCGCTGAGAGGCGAGGTCGGTCACTTACCCCCGGACTCGTTCAAGATGCGCGAGCGCCGGATGCCGTGGAAGTTCATCCGGTTGTGGAGATGCTGGCGGCTCACGCCGAGGGCGCGCGCCGCGCGCGAGACGTTCGACTCGCTCTGACGGAGCGCCTCGCGGATCGTCTCGGCTTCCACCGCTTCCATCGTTTCGCGAAGCGAGTGCTGGCCGTCCCAGCGGCGGGCCACGGAGGCGCCCAGGCCGAAGAGATGCGGCTCCAGCGACACGCCGTCGTCGGAGAGCGCGACCGCGCGCTCCATGGCGTTCTCGAGTTCGCGGACGTTCCCGGGCCACGGGTGGCGCAGGAGGAGTTCGCGCGCGTCGGGCGTGAAGCTCGTGATCGACTTCCGCTGCCGCTTGGCCGACGCCTCCAGGAAGTGCTGCGCGAAGAGGAGGATGTCGTCGCCGCGATCGCGGAGCGGCGGGAGCGTGATCGGCACGACGTTCATGCGATAGAAGAGATCCTGCCGGAAGCGCCCGGCGTCCACCTCGGCGCGCAGATCGCGATTCGTCGCCGCGATGAGGCGGATGTCGACCTTCCGCGAGACCGTGTCGCCGACGCGGCGGATGTGGGAGTCCTGGAGCACGCGGAGGAGCTTCACCTGGAGGCTCGCCGGCATCTCGCCGACCTCGTCCAGGAAGAGCGTCCCCTTGTCGGCCGCCTCGAAGAGTCCGACGCGGTCCTCGTTCGCGCCCGTGAAGGCGCCCTTCTTGTAGCCGAAGAGCTCGCTCTCGAGGAGCGCCTCGGGCACGGCGCCGCAATTGACGGCGATGAAGTTCTCGTCCTTCCGCGGCCCGTTCAAGTGGATGGCGCGCGCGACGACTTCCTTTCCGGTGCCGGTCTCGCCGTGGATGAGAACGGTGACCTGCGTCGGAATGACCTTCTCGATCAACTCCACGACCTGCGCCATGGCGGGGCTCCGGCCGACGAGCAGGCCGTAGCGCACGTCTTCCTTCAGCGCGCGGCGGAGATTGAGGTTTTCGATTTCGAGGCGGTTCTTCGTGTCGCGAAGCGACTCGTGCACACGCGCGTTCTCGAGCGCGATCGCCACCTGCGCGGCGAAGCCTTCGAGAAGGGCGATGTCCTCGGTCGAGAATTCGTGCGTGATGGAATGCGAGTCGATGTAGAGCACGCCGAGCACGCGGCCGGAATTGAGAATCGGAATCGCGACGACGGTGCGGAGCGACAGCGCGCGGACGCTCTTCCGGTCCTGGAAGAGCGAGGAGCCGACGGCGTCCGGAACCCAGACGGTCTCGCGGCGATGCGCGGCTTCCTCGGCGATGCCGAAGGAGATCTGGAATTCGCTCGGCGGGAGCGTCGTCTCGTCCTTGCTCCGCGCGATCTCGAACTGCAGCTTCCCTTCCTCGTGCATGAGCATGAGGAATCCGCGGTCGGCGCCGGCGATGCGAATGACGGCGTCCACCACGCGAAGCAGGAGTTCGCCCGGATCGAGCGTGCCCGTGACGGAGCGGCTGGCGTCGAGGAGGTCTTTATAACGGCCGAGATGGGGCGTGCGGGGTCGCGACTGGGTGGACGGCTCCGCCAGGAGCTCGCGCTCCCACTGCGTCAGCCCGTCATTCAACCGATCGAGCGGATCTTGCTCGATACGATCGCCAGCGGCTTCGGAATCTCGAAGGGGGTCGGGAAGTGGCGACATCGCGTCCTTGCCTCGCTCGTTCTCGCCCGGCAGGTGCTGCCCAATGGACATTACGGAAATCTAAGGTACATCTGTAAAAGTCGTTTGTCAAGTGTCGAACCCCTAGGTGAGACGCGTTCGTCCCAGCCATACCCCAAAAACCGCGTATCCTAGCCCGAAAATTGAGACTGCGAGGCTCGCGACCAGGTCGCTTTTCACCCCCCAAAGCCATATTCCGAGCCCCGCGCTGAGCGCCCCCGCGGCGCTGATCGCGGCCACCGTGCCCCACCGTCCACAGATACGTCCAAGTCGGTGGGTCGTATGGTCCACACCCCCGACGTGGATGGGGCGTCCCGACGCGACCCGCGTGACGACGACGAAGATGACGTCGAAGAGGGGGTAGGCGAGAAGGACGATGAGCGCGGCGAAGTGGGGCCATGTGACCGCGGAATCGAGCGCCTGGAGCGCCAGCGTGGCGAGCACGAAGCCGAGGAAGTGGCTCCCGGCGTCGCCGAGGAAGATCCGGGCGGGCGGCGCGTTGTAGACGAGGAATCCCGCCGCGGCGCCCACCGCGCCCCAGGCGAGCGCGAGATCGACGGAGGCGCCGTGCGCGAGCGCGATCCCGATGAAGCCGAGCCCCGTGATCGGCGTGAGCGCGCTCACGATGCCGTCCATGGCGTCGAGGAAGTTCACCGCGTTCAAGAGCGACACGACCGCCACGATCGCCGCGACGCCGAGGAGCGGATGCGAGAGGAGCAGATTCGGCGCGCCGCCCCAGAGGACGAGCGAAATGGCGACGGCGAGTTGCCCGATCAGTTTCCCGAGCGGACGCATCGGACGGCGGTCGTCGACGAGCCCGAGCAGGAGCGAGAGCGCGCCGCCCCAGAGGACGCCGATCGCCGGCATCGCGATGGGGGCGCCGGCGAATTGCCACGCGAGGAACTGCCCGAGGACGATGGCGCCGCAGACGGCCACGCCGCCCAGGAGCGGCGTCGGGAGGAGATGGGGCTTTCGGGCGTCGGGATGATCGAGGTAGCCGGTGCGTCGCGCGAGCGCGCGGACGAGCGGCGTGAGGAGAAGGGCCGCGCCGAAGGAGAGGGGCGCGACGAGAAGGAACGGCGGCGCGCCCGTCAAGCCCGCGCGCCGGCGACCGCGACCTTGGCCGCCCCTGGCGCCCCCGAATCGGGCGCGAGAGCGGGTCTCCCCTCCTCGAAGGCGGCGAGCGATTCGCGCCAGTTGAACCGCGAGCAGGCCCAGACGCGGCCCCGCTCGCCGAGGCGCGCGGCTTCCCGCGGATCGCGCAGGAGCGCCACCACCTGGTCGGCGAGTGCGGGCGCGCCGTCGGCCACGCGGAGCACGTCGTCGGGCGCCGGCGCGAGTCCCTGCTGAACGACCGGAGTCGTCACGACCGGCGTGCCGGCCGAGAGCGCTTGGAGCACCTTGTTCTGCACGCCGGCGGCGAATCGATGCGGCGCCACGAAGAGCGAGGCGCGCCGCAATTCGCGATCGAGATCGGGCACGAATCCGAGCACGCGCACGCCGGGCCGGCGCACCCACGCGCCGAGCGCGTCGGCACCCTTCCCCGCGATGTCGAGCGTCGTCTCGGGAATCGCCTCGCGCACGCGCGGCAGGATCTCGGTCGCGAGGAAGCGCGCGGCGTCGCGATTGTGGAGCACGTCGTGATTGCCGAAGAAGAGGAGCGAGGCGCGCTCGCGGGCCGGGGCGACGATGTTCCGCTCCGGCTCGAAGCCGTTCGGGACGACGCGGATCGACGCCTCCGGCGCGATCGCGCCGAGCGCCCGCGCCTCCGCGTCGCTGATGACCCAGCAGTCGTCGAACCGCGGCGCCACCTCGGCTTCGTAGCGCGCGATGCGGCGGCCCTCCTCGCGGTAGAGCCACTGCTGCGGTCCGCGCCGGTACGGAAGCGAACGCTCGATGCCGCCCGAGATGACGTCGGTGAGATCGAGGATCCAGCGCGCGTCCCGCCGCCGCCGCTCCGCGAGCGCGTAGGGCGCCATGCGGAAGAGATGCGTGTAGACGACGTCCGGAGCGTTTCGATCGAAGGCGCGCGACACGCGGCGGCTCATCTCGTCCGAACGGTAGTAGGCGGCCTGAAGCGGAAGCTTCGTCGGCAGCGCGCTCGCCGCGCGCATCCACGAGACCCACTTCGGCTGGGAAACGATCTCGTACGAGGACGTGAAGCGCTTCAGCGGGTCGAGCGCGGAGGGATCGCTACGGCCGTCGTCGAACGAAACGAGGTCGATGCGGTGGCCCGCTTCGGCCGCCGTGCGGAGCAGATGAAAGACGCGGAATCGATCGCCCCCGACCGGCGGGGACGGCAGCCGAGAGGTCAGAAAGAGGATGCGCATCACGATCGGAGTCTACCAGAAAGCGGCTCCGCAATGGCGGTTACGCGATCTCCGGGCGTAACCGCTTGTAGACGCGTTCGACCCGTTCGGCCATCACGTCCCAGCCCCAATCGGGCGCGAGTCCGGGCGCGGGCGGACGGGGCGGCGACGCCAGCGTTCGCGCAAGCGCCGCGCGCCATGCGTCGGGGCGGCGTGGAACGAATTCGCCGTTCTCGCCCGGTCGGATCGCCTCGGGCGCCACGCCCACCGCATGCGAGAGGACGTAGAGCCCGCCGGCGAGCATGTCGGTGAGCGCGATGCCGCCCCCCTCGTAGTACGACGGAAAGGCGCCGACGTCGGCGGCGTGGATCCACTCGATCACGTCGGCGGGCGCGATCGGGCCCGTGGCGATGCGATCGCCCTCGCGCGACGGCCGCGCGCCTCCTACCGTGACCCAGAGCGCGCCGCTTGGCCGCGCGTCGGACGCCGACCACGCGCGCGCCAGGAGATCGAAGCCCTTCACGTAGTCGTCGCGGCCGATGGTGAGGAGAACGCGCGCGTCGGGCGGAATGGCGTGCCGTTCGCGCCACGCGGCGCGGCCGGCTCGGGGCGGCGCGAAGGAGGCGCCGTTCGGAATCGCCTCGAAGAGTTCGCGCGGCGCGCCGTGATAGCGCACGAGTTCGTCGCGGAGCGCGCGCGAGACGGCGATGTGGAGCGGCCCGCGCGCGAGCGAGGTTCGCTCCTCGTGGAGCGCGCGATGATTCCCGGGATTGAAGAGCGTGCGGATGCGGCGCATGCGGAGATAGACCGCCATCTTCGCGGCGACGGAGAAGTGAAAGGTGCGGAGATAGCGGGCGCGTCCGGCCGTTTGCTTCGGGTCGATGGCGTCATCCCACTCCCGCGCCCACGGGCCGCCGTGGTGGTGGACGATGTCGGCGCCGGCGGCGTCGAATCGATCGACGAGCCGGAGCGCGGGATCGGGCGCGCCGCGGCTGGCGCGGGCGAAGACCGTGAGGTCGTGCCCGCGCGCGGTCAGGCCGCGCGCGAGTTCGAGGACGTGCGTCTCGAGGCCGCCCGGGAGCGAGAGGTCGACGCCGGCGACGAGGAGGACTTTCACGGCGTGCGTTTCTTCGCGGGGGCGGTGGTGGTCGCGGCGGCCGCGGTCGCCGCGGTCGCCCGCCGGCCGCGCGGCGTGAACGCGACCGGGAACGAGAGCGCCCACCAGCCGCACGCGGCGGCGAGAGATCGCGGCGAACGCATGGCGGCGCGAAGGAGTCCCCTCGCCTCGGCGGCCCGTCCGTCGCGCACGAGGAGTTCGCCGAGCCGGAGCCTCGCGCGGTCGGCGCGAGGATAGCGATCGAGGAAGGCCTCGGGCGTCTCCGCCTCGGCGAGGAGCGCGACGGCGTCGCCGCCCGTGGCGCGGCGCTCCTCGGCGAAGGCGCGCGAAGACGCCGCCCGGATG
>DASTSZ010000343.1:0-5204 GCA_035760425.1 Candidatus Eiseniibacteriota bacterium
TAGAACGAGGCGGCCAGCGTCACGTCGAAGATCGAGCCGTAGTCGCCCACCGCGCCGATGACCTGGAGCTCGAAGGTGTTCTCCGAGATCTCCCACGTCTCCGTGATCTGGTTGTACGTCGCGTCCGGGCAGAAGAGCTGCAAAGCGGGAATGGCGTGCGCCGCAGGAGCGTGCGCAAGCAGGACGGCAGCAGTGACGGCAAGGATCCAAGCTTTGCAGTGCTTCAAGTCCGGTTACCTCTCCCGTGGCTACTAGGGTCGTTCGGTCGCTGTGGTCCGGGATACGCTCACGTCCCCAACACTTCTTTAACGTGTTGAGAATCGTACACTCTGGCCGCTTGCCCTGTCACTCGATATTTTTCGATTTCTCGATCGAGGGACATTGCTCGGCTCTCCTTAGCGCACTGATAAATCTACCTGCTCTCGCCGGAAGTGTCAACCAACTTTTCTTCTGTCGCCCAAAGATTTCTCGATCGCCTTCTATCTTATTGTGTGCCAGCGCGTTGACGGGTAGGTCACACTGGAACGCCCGCTGCTTCCTGACGAATTGCCAGGTGCCGATCGCCGGCGCGGCGCGGAATTCGACGGGACGACACGATCGCGTCTTCCCCGCTCGGTCTTCACTTTCGAAGCAGACCGAGCTCCATCAGGCGCGTCGACGCCGAGCGAAACGTGGCGCGCGATAGTAGCGCGCGGAGAATTCCCTCCACGCGATCGAGCCGAGCGTAGTGCGTCCACGTCGCGCGGCGGGAAGATCCGATCGTCGGTTGATCGGGATCGAGTTCCCATGGATGAACGTTCACGACCATCGGGCGCGCCGCCGCGCGGTGCCGATCGAGCGCGAATCTCGACAGCGACAGCGGAAACAATCGCAGGAACGCGCCGGCGAGAACCGGCAGGCGGATCGGTCCGAACGACAGCGTCGGAAGCGGAAACTCGGGGAGCGTCGCGCCGCCGGGCCCGCGGATCAGCGCCGGCACGACGGGCCCTTCCGGGTAGCCGTACCGGCGTCGTCGAATGGGATAGATGCTCGAGTCGTAGGCGTAGCCGCTCGCGGCCAGCTCGTCGATCGCCCATAGCGTCGTGCGTCCCACGCTGTAGGAAGGGGCGCGGTACCCGAGCACTCGCGCGCCGGTCAGATCCTCGAGCAGCGATCGCGAATCGCGCGCCTGGAGTCGAAACGCCTCGGGCGTCAATTCCGTCAGCATCCGATGGTCCATGCCGTGGGAGGCGATCTCATGCCCGCGCGCGACGATTTCGCGCACGAGGGCGGGATGCGCCTTCGCCACGCATCCGAGCGTGAAGAAGGTCGCCTCGGTCCCCGACTCGTCGAAGAGGTCCAGGAGACGGCGCGTATTGCGATCGACGCGGGAGGGATGGAGCGGCCACGATTCGCGGGGGGCGAGCGTCGCGAACGCCTGGACTTGGAAGTGTTCCTCCACGTCGACGCTCATCGCGAAGCGGGGCTCCGCGGCGGTCTTCGAATCGTTCTCGTTCACGAACCGTCTTCTCGCCCCCGGGGCTGTCGAGCCGCGGCGCGGCGGAACGCCGTGCCGCGGCCATTGTAGTGGGGGTGCGCGGATGCGAGAAGCGGCGATTCCCCGCTCAGGGGACGACGGCGACTCGCATGACGGAGCGGCCGACGGGTCCGTCGAGGATCACGTTGTAGATGCCGGGCGCGACGGGCGTGCCCGAGTCGGAGCGGCAGAGCCACTGGATGGTCTGCTCGCCCGCGCCGACGGTTCCGTCGAGGAGCTGCGAGATGCGGTGCCCGCCCATGTCGAAGACAACGATCTTCGCGCGGCCCGGCGTTCCGTCCTTCGTCTCCGCGCGGAACTTGAGCGTCACGCTTCCGCGCGCGGGATTCGGATACCCCTCGATCACGGTCTCGCCCTCGGCGATGGCCGCCGCGGAGAGATTGATCGTGGCGACGGCCGGCGTTCCCTCGACGGCGCCCTGATAGGTGGCGATGCGATATTCATAGTCGATGCCCGCGACCGCGCTCGGATCGGTCCAGCTCGTCACGCCGAGGGCCGCGGTGTGAAGCAGCGTGTCGGGAGCGCTCGCGCCCTCGCGGCGATAGAGATGGTATCCCTCCCCCGCGCCCGACGCCGGTTCCTGCCAGGAGAGAAGCACGCCGCCGCCCGACGCCGCTTGCGCGGTGAAGCCGGCCGGCGTGGCGAGCGCGGCCGTGCCCACGAGCCGCGCTCGCACGTTCGAGAACGCCGACACGTTCGGCACCTCGTCGGACGTGCGAAGGACGAAGTAATACGTCAGGCCGGTCGTGAGCCCCGACACGGTAAACGACTCGCGCGCGCCCGCCGACTGCGGCGCCGGAAGCGAGCCGACGGCCGTCGCCGCGCTCCACCAGGAGATCGTGTCCTGCCCCGCGATCGGCTGATCCGAATAGCGTAGCTCGTAAGAGGCGGCGCGGCCCGAGTTGCCGTCGTCGCCGGGCGCCGTCCACGAAAGGGTGATCGAGTCGGCCGCGGCCGCGCACGGCAGGAGGAGGGCGGCAAACGCCGCCGCCCCCCAGCCGCCGAGTCGGCGAAGCCTGTCGGCTTTAGGAATCATGACGCTCGTTGCGGATCCAGGCGTGGTACGCGAGCCGTCCCATCGGGTCGGCCGGCGCGTCCAGCATCGAGAGGTCTCGCACCGCGGCGGGCGCGACGGTGTCGGTCGTGACGCCGCTCACGACGTTCGAGAGCGCGCTGATGTTGCCGCTCCCGTCGGCCGCCCGGATCGCCACGTAGTAAGTCGTGCTGCCCGCGAGACCGGTGAGGCTGAAGGTCTGCTGCGTTCCCGAGACGGCCGGCGCCGGCTCCCCCGTCGCCTGCGTCGACGTGGCCCAATTCGTCGTCGTGATCGGGGTCGTCGAATAGCGGATGTCGTAGCTCGTCGCGGTGCCCGTCGTCCCGTTGTTGCCGGTCGAGGTCCAGCGAAGCGCCATGGTGGTGCCGGTCGTGCCGGTCACCGCCAGCGTGGTGATGGCGGCCGGCGGCGTGGCGTCGCCGGAGGTCGTCTTGGTCGCGACGTTCGAGTAGCCCGACCAATTCGGGACTTCGTCCGCCGCGCGAACGATGAAGTAGTAGGTCGTGAGGGGCGTGAGGCCGCGCACGCGCATCGAGTCGGTCGCCCCCGCGTTGCCCGGGATCGGCTCGCCGCTCACCTGCGTCGCGCCGTTCCACCACGTGAGCGTGTCGGTGCCGGAGATCGCCGTGGTGCGATAGCGAAGATCGTACGACGTCGCGCGGCCGATCGTGCCGTCGTCGCCGGGCGCCGTCCACTGAAGGACGACCGACGAGTCGGCCGAGGTCTGCGCCTGGGCGGGGCGGCTCCCGAGCAGCGAGAGGAGCGCAACCCCCACGACGACCGCGACGCGCATCGCGATTCGAGGACCGTGCGTGGAGCGGGAGACGGGTAGGCAACGATGCATGGAGATCCTCCTCGAGATGCAGCCCCTGTACCTCGACGAACGCAATCGTTCGCCCAGGTCCGATTGCCCACGCTTCCGCGTCACGCCCGAGAGGGCGAGATGCTTTCAATCATGGGATCTGTCTGACGTTTGGCAGGACCCCCTCCCACCGCGCGCCAGCCTCTGCACGAAATGTGCCATGGCGACGTCGTCGCAAACGGCGCTCTGCACGATGAAGAACGCGAGCCGCGGCCACGGAGTGGCTCGGATCGAACACAGGCCGGTGCACAACGCAATGCGCGAAGCGCACGCTCGCGCGTGTCAGGCTGCACGTCGACGTCGGGATCGGGTGCGGCGTGTTTGTGGGAGCGCGCGATCAGCGCGCGTGGGAGGCGCCTCGAAGCGCCTGATGGATTTCGGGGAGCATGTCGCCGCTGAACCTCTCCAGCAATGCGGCGGCGTCTCGCGACGCGGGGGCCGTCGCGGCGAGTACGACGACGGCCGCGCGGTCGGGGCGGCCGAGGAGGCGCGCGCGCGCCTGAAGCCACTTCGCGCGAATGGGGTCGGAGGTGTTCTCGTCCGGAATCCAGTACCAGTGCCAGACGACCATCTCCCCTTCCGGGACGCGGAAGACGGTCTCGCGAGCGGTGAACCTGGACGAGCCTTGCGAGACCGTCCGGCCCCCTTCCCGAACGATCCGCCACGTGAGGTCTTCGATGTCGATGATCCCGTTCCCGTCGTGGAGCATCTCCCGGCCCTGCGACTGGTTGGCGTAGTAGGCGATGTAGCACTGGACGCTTCCGTCGGGCGCGAGATAGCGGCGATTCGATTCCGAGGCGGCGTGATGGAAGAAGGGCTTCCAGAGCGTCGCGCTCTCGTCGTCGAGCACCCACGAGCCCGTCGAGCCGGGCGCCGCGATCGCCCCGACCGCCGCGCGCGCCGCACGGGAGGCCGCCCAGGCGTCCAGCAACGGCCAGGCGACCGCGAGGGCCGCGGCCAGGGACGCGACGGCGAGGAGCCGTCCGCGCGCCGCGGGGGGCTCCGATCGGTCGGGCGCGGGAGGCGCGACGCCGCCGGCGTCCCGGTCGCGAAACGCGGCGCCGCCCATGAAGAAGCCCGCCATGGTCAGCGTGAAGACGAGCCAGCCGTACGCGTAGTGGTCGAGTCCCCCGCCGAGCCGCATGTCGGTCATGTGCCCGACGAGAATGAGCACGTAGGCGCGAATCCCGTTCGCGAAGATCGACACGACCACGGCCGACGCGACGAAGATCGCGCGCTTCAGGTTCGAACGATAGGAGAGGTGGGCGAAGAGCGTGGCGAGCACGACGCCCGCGATCGTGAAGCGCAGGCCGCTGCACGATTCCACCACGTGCCAGCGCGACGTGGTCGTGGCGAGGTAGAGCCCTTCGCGGGCCACGGCGATGCCGCTCAGTCGAAGCGCGGCCTCCGCGAATTCCGCGGTGATGGCCATGAGCGTGGGCTGGAAGATGTCGCCGAACGGGACCGCGAAGAAGAGGAACGCGAGCGGGAACGCCATGCGGCGCGCGACGCGCGGCCCGAAATGCGCGAGGACGAGCACCGGGATCATCGCGACGAAGGCGAACTGTTCGATCTGCAGCGTGCTGGCCGCGCGCCCCACGAGCCACGCGAGCCCGAGCGGCAGGAGTAGGACGAGCGCGATCGGAAAGGGCTGGGGCGCGAGCGGGGCGATCGTGTCGCGGGAGCGCCAGACGAGGAAGAGGCAGATCGGGAAGACGAGGAATCCGTGCGCGAATGTGTCGGAGTGGCGC
>DASTSZ010000344.1:0-5706 GCA_035760425.1 Candidatus Eiseniibacteriota bacterium
GTCCTCCTGCTCCTTCTCGTCGGCGCTTTCGTGCTCCTGCCGCTGATTCAACAGCGGGGGCAGCGCATTGAGCGCGAGGCGCCGGTCGTCAATCGGCGCCGCTCGATCGACGAGCGGAAGACCCGGCTCTACCGCCAGCTCGTCGATCTCGACTTCGACCGCGACTCGGGGAAGATCTCCCTCGACGACCACACGCGGATGCGGGAGGAGACGATGGGCGACGTGCTCCGCGTGCTGGCGGAGGAGGAGCGGCTCGGCCTCGCGCCCCCCGCCGCCTCGACGGACGGACGCCCGGCCGGCGCCGGCGCCACGCCCGACGAGCGCGTGGAGCGGATGATCGAGGAGATGAAGAAGCGGCGCATCGCCTCCATGGAGGGATCCCAGGCATGAACCGCCTCGCCGTCTCCGTCCGCGCGGCCGCCGTCGCGTTCGCCGCCGCCGCCCTGCTTCTCGCGGGGGCTTCGACCGCCCGCGCCCTCGTCATCGAAGGCCGCGTCGTGAAGGGCTCGGACCACACGCCGGTCGCGAACCAGCGCGTGACGCTCCATGTCGTTCGCGGGAACGAGGAGGTGCCGGGCGCGACGAAGTCGACCGG
This sequence comes from Candidatus Eiseniibacteriota bacterium, assembly GCA_035760425.1. Taxonomy (GTDB): domain Bacteria; phylum Eisenbacteria; class RBG-16-71-46; order SZUA-252; family SZUA-252; genus SZUA-252. Next base: position 596 of record DASTSZ010000344.1, read on the forward strand.
CGCCGACGGCCGCGTCCGCTTCGAGAACATCCCCGACGGCAACGGCCTCGAGTTCTACATGGCGACCGAATACGCGGGCGCCTTCTACACCGAAGGGCCGCTCCATCCGGGGCCCGACGGCGCCTACCGCCAGGAGATGACGGTCTTCGAAGTGGGGAAGGAGATCGACAAGGTCGAGGTTTCGAACCACCACATCATCATCGAGCGGAAGGACGACGGTCTCCACGTCAGCGAGATCCTCATCGTCGACAACGCCGCCCCGACCGCCTACCTCGGCATCGGCGCGAATCACGCGGAGAACGCGGGCATGCGGCTCGGCCTCCCGGCGTCCATCAAGGGCTTCGAGCCCGGCATGGGCGGCGAGGAGGGGACCCTCATCACGCAGGGCCGGGAGATGATGAGCACGCGCCCCATTCCGCCCGGGCAGCGTCCGCTCTCCTTCAGCTACCACGTGCCGCTGTCGGGGCGCATGGATCTGTCGCACCGCTTCTACTTCCCGACGCGCACCTTCGTCGTGATGATCGCCGACCCGAGCCTGAAGCTCGAATCGAAGGCGCTCACGTATGCCGGCTCGCGCGAGCAGGGCGGGAAGAAGTACGAGATGTACACCGGTTCGAACCTCGAGACCGGGAACGAAGTCGCCATCCGGGTCATCGGCGCGAGTTTCTGGTCGAATCCGGCGATCTACCCTTGGCTCGCCGTTCCGTTCCTCGTGGCCGGCATTCTCGTCTTCGCGCGGCGGATGGCGGGACGCGCGCCGCACCACGCGGGCGGGAGCCCGGCGCCGCACCCGGCCCCCGTCGCCGATCGCACGGCGCCGTCCGGCGCGCCGAAGGCGCCGCGGGCGTCCGGCGGCGCCGCCGCGGTCGTTTCGCGCAACGGCGACGACCTCGCGCAGACCTACGCCTATCTGATCGCGGCGCTCGACCTCGGCCGCGAGAAGGGCGAGGTTTCGGCCGAGAGCCACGAGTTGCTCCGCGGCAACCTGAAGCGCCGGCTCGAACTCATCGTGTCCGACGAGCCGGCCCCCCGCGGGCATTGATCCTTCGCGCGGAGGGAATCCAGAAGCGCTTCGACCGCCACGTCGTCCTCCGCGAGGCGGCGATCGAGATCGGCCCCGGGAGCATCACCCTCCTCCTCGGGACGAACGGCTCCGGCAAGACCACCCTCGCCAACATTCTCGCGACCCTGCTGTCGCCCGACCGCGGCGCCGTCACCCTCGACGGGAAGCCGATCGAGAAGGCGCGCGGCGCGGCGCGTCGCGTCATCGGATTCGCGAGCCACCGCCCGCTGCTCTACATCGGCCTGACGCCCCTCGAGAACTTGGCCTTCTTCGGCGGCTTGGCGGGCGTGGCGGCGCCGGAACGGCGCGCCATGGAACTCCTCGAGCGCCTCGGCATGGCCCCCTTCGCCCGCGCGCCGGTCGATCGCTTCTCGCGCGGGATGCTGCAGCGGATCGTTCTCGCCCGCGCGCTTCTCACCGACCCGAAGATCCTCCTTCTCGACGAGCCCTATACGGGGCTCGACGAGACGGGCGTGGCGGTCGTGAACGACGTGCTGCGGGACGCGCGGGACCGAGGGACGGGGAGCCTCGTCATCACGCACGAGCCGGAGCGGGTTCGCCCGCTCGCGACGCGCGTGCTGCGCATGCAGGGCGGGCGCGTGGAGGCGGCGGCGTGAAGACGCTCCTCGCGGTGATGATGAAGGATCTCCGCCTCCACGCGCGGGACGCCCGCTTCCTGGCGACGCTCGGGCTCTTCAGCGCGTCCCTCGTCCTCATCTTGAGCGTGGCCTTCGGCCCCGTCTTCAACGACCCCGCGCGCGAGGCGAGCGCCACGCTCTGGGGCGCGCTCTTCTTCGCCGGCGTGCTGGGACTCACGCGCGCGCTCGATCTCGAGTCGGAGTCGGGGGGCGGCGACGCGCTCCGCCTGACGGGCGCCGATCCCTACGCGCTCTATCTGGGGAAGACGCTCGCGAACCTCATCCTCATCACGGCCGACTTCCTGCTTCTCCTCCCGCTCGTCTCGATCTTCTTCGACGTGGGAAGCCTCGCGGTCCTGCCGGGCGTCCTCGGCGTTGCCGCCCTCGGCCTCGTCGGGTATGCTGCGTGGGGAACGCTCTTCGCCGCGCTCGCGCGGGGGCTTCGCGCCCGCGAGTTGCTTCTCTCCGTGGTGCTCTTCCCCTCGCTCGTCCCGCTCTGGATCGGCGCCGTGAAGTTGACGAACGCCCTCTGGGGGGACGGATCGATCGATCCGGTCCGCGACTGGATCAAGGTGCTCGCGGTCATGGACGTGCTGGGGCTGGCGATGGCGGCGTTCTTGTACGAACTCATTCAGGAGGCGACGGAGTGAACGCGACGATCCCCGGCTGGTGGAACGGACTCGGCAAGGCGCTCTGGGCGGCGGCGATCGCGCTCGTGGCGGCCTCGTTCTGGCTCGCGATGCAGGCGCCCATCGAAGTGCAGATGGGACCGGTGCAGAAGATCGTCTACGTGCACGTACCGAGCGCCATCGCGACGCTCCTCGCGTTCGGCGTCACGTTCGCGGCGAGCATCGCCTATCTCGCCACGAAGGACTGGCGCTGGGACGGCGTGGCGGCCTCCTCCTGCGAGGTGGGGCTCGTCTTCGCGACGGTCGTCATGATCACCGGACCCCTCTGGGCGCGCTCGGCGTGGAACACCTGGTGGACCTGGGAGCCGCGCCTGACGACCTTCCTCATTCTCTGGATCCTCTACGCCGGCTATCACGTCGTGCGCTCGTCGCTCCGCTCGGAGTCGCGCCGCACGATTTCCTCGATCATGGGGATCGTCTTCTTCATCAACCTGCCCATCGTCTGGAAGTCGATCGAGTGGTGGCGCGGCTCGCTCCACCCGAAGAACGTCACGATGACGCCCGAGATGCGGATGACGCTTCTCGTCGGCATGGGCGCCTGGATGCTCTTCTACGGCGCGGCGCTCCTCCAGCGCATGCGTATCGAGTGGCGCGCCGAGGGATTGGCGTCGGCGGACGACCACGCGCCGGCCGGCGGCGTTCGGAGGGTCGGAGCATGACGTACGCGATCATCTCCTACATCGTCACCGTCGTGATCTGGATCGCCTGGGCGCTCGCCACGGCGAGCCGCGAGCGGAAACTTCGCAACGACTGACGGACCATGCGCGACCATTTGGACGAACTCGAGATCTCGCCGGAGTTGGTGCGGGAGATGGTCGACGCGGGGGAGCCGTTCGTGCTGCTCGACATCCGCGAGGACTGGGAGTGGGAACTCGCCCACCTCGACGGCGCCATCCACATTCCGATGTCGGAACTCGAATCGAAGCTGGAGACGCTCGATCCGGGCGCGGAGATCGTCGTCTATTGCCATCACGGGGAGCGAAGCGTCGACGCCTGCCTGATCCTCTGGAACGCGGGCTACCGGAAGGTGCGGAACCTGACCGGCGGCATCGACGCGTGGTCCGAGCTCATCGACCCCTCGGTCCCGCGCTACTGATCCGCCCCGGCACGCCGCCGCCCGCGTAGCCGGTCATCTCGAGATAACCCTCCAGGCGCGTTCGCGCGCCCCCCTGCTCGGCCGTGCCTCCCACCATCCCTTCCCAGTAGGTGACGCGCGTGCTGCGGTCGGTCGTCAGTTCCTGCGCGTCGAATGCGGCCTCGAAATCGAGCGTGAGACGCGGGGCGCCGGGCGGCTCGAGCCAGATGCGCCACGCCGTCGGGTAGCGCGCGCCCGAGCGCGGGCTCTTCCAGTATCGAAGCGGGTTCATCCGCGCCTGACCCGCGCCGAGCGGCGTCACGCGCCCGTCCCGCCCGACGATCCCGCCGAAGAAGTGCCGCGCGCCGCCCGCGGCGTCGCGGAGCCGGTAGAGCATGACCGCGCGTCCGTCGCCGAGCCTCGCGCCGAGCCAGTCCCAGCCGACGACGGCCGGGTCCATGGCGCCGTCGCTCCATTCGTGATCGAACCACGCCGTGCCTCGCACGGCGCGCGCCCCTCCGCCGGCGCGGCGAATCGTGCCGGCGGCGGCCATCGCGGGATCGCTCTGATAGCGGGAGTAGTAGCGCGGGTCGGGGCTCTTCGCCGACCGATAGGCCGGGCCCCACGCGACGGGGCGCGGGCGCGACGGCGTCAGGACGAGTTCGATCGTCTCGCCGTCGCCGCCGCGGAGGCGGAAGCGGCCGTCGGGCTCGCGACGGAGCGACCAGTCGCCGAGCCAGACGTGGAGATCGGTGGTGTCGGCGCCGGCGAGCGCGGGGCCCGAGCGGCCGATCCGCTCCGCGACGCCGAAGGCGTGCGACACCGAATCCCCGTGCGCCACGTGCGCGAAGTAGAGATCGCCCGCGCGCCACGCCGAGCGGGCGCCGGAGGGCGGCGCGTGCGGCCGCGCCCCGGGAAGCGCCTCGTCGCCGCCGCCCGCCTTCACGCGGAAGAAGGTCCACTGGATCCCGTGCGCTCGCCCATCGTCGTCGCGCACGACGGCGGTGACGTACCACCATTCGAGCGCGGCATTCGGGTGGGCCCCCCACGCGCGGGGGAATTCGAGCGCGGCGCGATCGGGGTCGAGGTCGGGGGCGCGCTCCGGCGCCGCCCCCGTTCGGGCCGCGAGGGCGACGCCGAGGGCGAGCGCGATGGCGGTCGCCGCCGCTGCCGCGGCCGCCGTCGCCGGCCCGAGTCGCCTACGCACGCGACATCGCCTCCCGCGGGGGAACCGAGGCCGCGCGCCGGGCGGGCGGCACCGCCGCGAGGAGCGCGGCCACGAAGAGGAAGGCCGCAAGGAGGAGCGTGCGCCGCCAGGGCGTGGCGAGCGTGAGCGTCCAGCCGAACGATTCGCGGTTCAAGACGTGCACGAGCACCGCGCTCAAGAGCGCGCCCGTGAGCGCGCCGAGGAGGAGCCCCGCCGCGGCGAGGAGCGCCCCCTCGAGGAGGAGCGCGTTCACGATCTGCCGCCGGCTCGCGCCGATGGCGCGAAGCACGCCGATCTCCCGCGTCCGCTCCATCACCAGCGCGGCGAGCGTGCCGAGCACCGAGAGGAGCGCGACGACGACGGCCACCATCTCGAGCGCGTCGGTCACCGCGAACGTGTTGTGGAGCACGCGGCGCACCTCGCGCCGGATCGTCTTCGT
>DASTSZ010000345.1:0-4607 GCA_035760425.1 Candidatus Eiseniibacteriota bacterium
ATTCAGTCAGGTAGATCCCGGACCCGACGGGGCGGCCCGCCTCGTCGCGCCCGTCCCACGAGGCCCGGTAGCGGCCCGCCGGCAGGTTTTGGTCGACGAGCGTCCGGACCAGGGCGCCCTGAATGGAGAAGACCCGCATGACGGCGCGTCCCGCCCTCGGCACTTCGAAGCCGATCGACGTGACCGGATTGAACGGGTTCGGGCGGTTCTGGTCGAGCGACAGGCGGGCGCCCGCGCCGAGCGCGACCGTTTCGACTCCCACCGGCGCCTGGATCGCGAAGAGGGAGTCGGAGACCCCCGTGGCCGTCGTCGTGGCGTTCCTCGCGGTGCCGCGGACCTTCGCCTGGAGCGTTCCCCAGGCCGACTCGACGAAGAAGGAGAGCGTGCGCGGCGCGCCGGGCGTCACCCCGTAGAGCGTGCCGAGCGGCACGGTGTAGGAAGCGCCGCCGTTGAGCGAGAGATCGAACGCGATCGAATCGGCCGTCATCCCCGCGAGCACGACGGTGACGGAATCGGGCTTGCCGGGCGGCATGAAGAAGCCGCGCGTGGGGTGCGTGAACTGGAGCGTCACCACCGGGGCCAGCGCCGCGGCCACGTTCAGTTTTCCCGCGCCCCAGACCGTGTTCGGCACCGTCCCGGTGAAGGCGTCGGTGCGCGCCGTCGATTGGAGGCGCGCGCGGATGGCGCTGGGCGACGCCGTGGCCCAGCCCGGCTGCGCCAGGAGGAGCGCGATGGCGCCGGTCACATGCGGCGTCGACATGCTCGTGCCCGACATGACCGTGTGCACGCCGTCGGAGACGATCAACTGGCTCGAGAAGGTCGCCGACGCCGATCGGCCCGCGGCGACGCCGTTCCCCGGCGCCGACAGATCGGGCTTCGGCTTGCCGTTTCGAAGCGGGCCGGTGCTCGAGAAGGCGGCGATGGCCCCGATCTCGGGGACCGGATTGAAGCAGACGCTGCTGCCGTTCACGATCGTCCAGCAGGCCTTCGTCGTGTGCGCGGCGACGGTGATGACGGAGTCGGCGCTGCCGGGGCTTCCGATCGTGCCGTACGGCACGAGGCCCTGCACCCAGCGCGCGACGGCGCCGGCGCTCCCGAGGCTGTTCGCCGCGACCCAGATGTCCACGATGCCCGTCGAGCCGAGCGAAATCGGCGTGAAGGTGAAGGTCCACGTCCCCGATTGGGGCGCGCGCCCCGACGATTGGTCGAAAATTTCCGTGTAGATCTCGTTGTCCCCGTTCGAGGGGCTGGTCGTGCCGTTGTAGATGTTGATGTACCCGTCGGCGCTGTCGAGCGCCTGGATGGTCCCCGGCGGAACGGGACCGAGCACGTGGCCGTTCGGCGAGGTGAGCGTGACGGACATCTGGTCGAGACCCGGGTACCAGCCGGAGAAGATGACGTAGTCGTTCTCGGTGCCCGCGTTCTTCGAGTAGGTCGGGACGTTCAAAGTGACGCTTCCCGGCGTGGTCCCGTCGATGTCGACCCGCGCGTGGTTGTCGTCGTTGCCCTTGTTCCCGGCGGAGGCGACCACGATCTTTCCGGGGCCGGTGAGCGCGCTGATCATCGTGTCGAATCCGTACGTGCCGTCGTGCGGCCCCGCCTGCGTGCCGAGGCTCAGGTTCACCACGGCCTTCTTGCCGAGGGAGAGCGCCTTCTGGAAGATGTAGTGCACGCCGTCCACGATCGCGGTCGTGGCGTAGGTCGTTTTCACGGCCACGATGTCGGCCTTCGGCGCCACGCCGACGTAGACGTGCGCCGGCTGTCCGTTTCCGGTGGCGCGCCCGTTGCCCGCGGCCGTCGTGGCCACGTGCGTTCCGTGCCCGTCGGTGTCGAGTTCCGGCACGATTCCGTCGTTGATCCCTACCGAGTCGTACTCCGCGCCGTAGGTGTAGCCGACCGGCGGCGTGCCGCTCGCCGCGGTCTGGTCCCAGAGCGAGACGATTCGTGTCGTTCCGTCGGGATTCCGCATGTCGGCGTGATTCAGGTCGACGCCGCTGTCGACGATGCCGACGATGACACCTTCCCCCGTTTGCCCCGTGATGTCGGTCGCGCCGATCGTCCGCACGCCGGTGAGACCCGCGTCGGGCGCGCTCTGGTCGAGGTTCGGCTCGCAGCGGTCGGCGACCTGGATGCGGTCGATGCCCGGCATCGAGCGAAGCGCCTCGAGGAGTCCGAGGGGGCATCTCGCCGTGAGCCAACCACCCGCCGCGGTGTTCACCTCGATGCCGCGCGCGCGAAGAAGGCCCGGGGCGACGTCGCCCTGGATGAGGAGTTCGAGGAGGACGGTGCCGTCGGCGCGGCGGCTGAGGAAACGCTCGTGAATCGGCGCGCCGGGGCGAACGTTCGAAAGCGCGGGGTCGACCGACTTAGGAGCGGCCGCGCCCGCGCGAGGCAGGCAGAGAAGCGAGAGGAACGCCACGACCAGGAACGCAAGCGATCGAGGCGCGGTGCGACGCCAGGGATGCATGACAAGAGCCTCGGATGCCGGGGGAGCGGCTCACGGACGTGCCGCGACCATCACCCTATAAGGATATCACGAAGGCGGGCGCTTTCGGGGTGCAAAGAAACGGCGTAACCGGTTTCCCGGTCTCGTGTTGAGGTCGATCTATCGACCCAGCGCCTTCAGGGTCGTGGCCCTCAGGGGGAGCCGCGGGAGATCGGCGAGCGCGCTCCAACGCGAGCCCTCGCGCGGGTCGACGCCGGCGCTCCCGTCCCGCGCCGCGTCGGCCTCCCAAACTTCGATCGTATAGTCGTGCGAATAGGTTTGATGGCGAAACGTGCGCGTCGGGCCGAGCGGATCCCCGGCCGCTCCGTGCGCGCGGCCGAGCGCGCGCGCCACGCGGGCCGCCGATCGCCCGTTCGTCACGATCGCGCTCGGGGGCGCCAGCGTGGCGCCCCCGTCGAGCGGATCGGGCACCAGTAGGACGCGCGATCGGCGCCGAAGCAAGAGGAGGACGCGCCGCTCGACGCGCACGGCGGCTGTCCGGCCCCGATCGGGGAATCGATCGGGCCGGCCGCTCGCCCGCGCGACGCACGCGCCCGCGACCGGGCAGCGTTCACAGAGCGGCTCGCGCGGGAGGCAGATCGTCGCGCCTAGTTCCATGAGCGCCTGCGTCCAATCGCCGGGGTCCGGCCCCGGCGCGAGCGCCTCGGCCCTCGCCGTGACTTCGCGGCGGAGACGCGCGTCGTCGCGGCTCCCCTCGAGCCCCTCCCAGCGCGCGATGACCCGGATCACGTTTCCGTCGACGGCCGCGGCCGGCACGCCGTACGCGATACTGGCGATGGCCGCGGCCGTGTAGGGTCCGATCCCCGGAAGTTCGAGGAGCGCGTCGATCGACGAAGGGACCCGACCGCCATGTTCGCGGGCGACGACCGCCGCGGCGGCGCGGAGATTCTTCGCGCGGCGGTAGTAGCCGAGCCCCGACCATCGCGCCAGGACGTCGGACTCCTTCGCGCGGGCGAGCGCCTCCACCGTGGGGAAGCGTTCGAGGAACCGGTGGTAGAAAGGGATGACCGTCTCGACGCGCGTCTGCTGGAGCATGATCTCGCTCACCCAGATCGCGTAGGGATCGCGCGTCTCGCGCCACGGCATCTCGCGCTTGTGCCGCCGGTACCAGCGAAGGAGCCGGCCGCGAACGTTCACGCGACGAGCGCCGCCGCGCGGTGGCCGCTCTGCACGGCGCTCTCGATGGTGGCGGGAAGCCCGGTGTCGGTCCAGTCGCCCGCGAGGAAGAGCCCGGGGATCGCGGTGGCGTTGCCCGGGCGGTGCGGCTGCACCATCGGCGTCGAGCGTATCGTGCCGCGGCGCTCCTTGAAGACTCGCGCATTCAGGACGCGCGCCTCGCGCGCCGCGGGGAAGGCCTCGCGTAGATCGGCGGTCGTCTCCGCCGCGATGACGGCGGCGTCGCGCGCGGCGTCGTGGAAGGCCGCGCTTCGGATCGTCCCGACTTGGTGGCGATCGGCGCCCCGCGCGCCGCGATCGAAGGCCCACTGCGTCGGCGTCCCGATCATCCCGATGAAGCGCGCCGGGAGGATCGGCCGGTCGAAGGTGTGCACCGAGGAAACGATCGGGGACCAAGGCGTCGCGACGAGTTCGCGGTAGGGCCCGAGGTGCTCCGAGCGGAGCATCCAGCCGAAGCGCTCGTGCGTGACGGCGAGGATCACGGCGCCGGCGTCGAGCCGGCCGCCGCCCAAGAGGGAGACGCCCGTCGCCCGCCCGTCCTCGACGCGCACGCCGAGCGCGGTCGTGCGGAAGCGGATCGAACCGCCGCGACGCTCGAGGTACGCCTCGAATCCGGTGAAGAGCTCGCCGAGTCCTCGCCTCGCGAGCGCGAGCCCGCTCTTCGGGGCCGGCGCCGAGAGAAGCCGGTCGAGCACGCGCGCGAAGAGGAGCGCGGAGCCGTCCTTCGTCTCCTCGTTCAGCGCGGCGATCGCGAGCGGCCGAAGGAGCGCCGCCAAGTCCTCCGAGCCCCCCGCGCCGTCGTCCGCCATGAGCCAGCGCTCGACCGTGAGCGGCGCCGACGCGTCGGGCCGCGCGAGAAGCGCCTTCACCTTCGGATGGAGCGTGAGCGCCGCCATCCGCCCCGAGGCCGAGAGACGCGAGCAGC
>DASTSZ010000346.1:0-3173 GCA_035760425.1 Candidatus Eiseniibacteriota bacterium
TGAGCGGCACGACCAGGGCCGCGCCGAGCGTGGCGCCGAGGAGATCCGCGGCGTAAACGCGGCCGATATCCGGACCCCGCGCGCGCATGAGGAGGAGGCAGATCGCGCTCCCGAGACAGAGCATCGGCAGGAGCACCGCGACGATGACGAGGAGAAGGCCGCCGTGAAAGAGCCCTTCCAGCCCCGGGAAAACGCGCGCGGCTTCGCTCAGCGGACGGCCGAGTTTGAAGATCGCGATGATCGCGGCGGGGAGCGCCGCGCCGGAGAGGAGGAGGGCGATCGGCAGCGTCCGCGAAGGCGGCGGGCGAAGGGCGAACCAGACGCCGGGCGCGCCGAGCCCCAGCATGGCGAGCGAGACCGAGAGGAACGCGAAGTGGTACCAGAGCACGACGCTCAGGATGCGCGTGATCGCGATCTCGAGGAGGAGAACCGCGGCCGACGCGAGCCCGATGGCGACGTAGGTCGAAAGGGAGGGGCGGGGCGGCTCCGCGTCGAAGTCGGACGGCGAAGTCCTCACCGCAGCCCCAGCCTCGTCAGGACACCTTCCCATCGCGGATCGTTCCGAGCCGCCGTGAAGAGCGGGTCCCCGAGCAGATAGCCCAGTCCGCCGTCGATCTGATCGCAGGCGCGATGAAGCCACGCGAACGCCGAATCCCACTCGCCGCGCGCGGCGTAGGCTTCCGCGACTTGGTACGCCCCATCGTTCGCGAACTTCGCTTCCAACTCGCGCAGCGCTCGATCCGACGCCTCGCGATTTCCCATCGCGTGATGCACGATCGCGAGGGCGCAAAGGCCGAACGCAGGAGCAGGCTCGAGCGTCGCCTCGCGCATCGCTTCCTCTTCGCGACCAAGCCGCAAGAGCACCATGGCCAGGTTCGAACGGCTCTCGGCCCGCTGGGGCGCCAGCTCCAGCGTCTTCCGGAACGCGGCCTCCGCCTCCTTGAACCGGCCCATGTAGTAGAGAGTCACCGCGAGATTGTGGTGCGCGGCGGAACTCAGCGGGTCGTTCTCGACGGCGCGCCTCGACAGCGCGAGCGCCTCCTCCAGGCGGCCCGTGCCGCGCAGGAGCCACCCGGCCCCGCCCAAGACGGCGGCGTTGCCCGGCGCCAGGTCCAGGGCGCGCCGGAACGACGCCTCCGAACCGGCGTAGTCATAGTCATGGATCAACTGGACCCAGGCCAGCGCCGCGTACCCTTCCACGAGATCGGGCTCGAGCGAGATCGCTCTTCGCGCGGCCTCGCGGGCCTTCGCGTAACCTTCGGCGTGGGGCCCCCAGCCATAACCGGCGCAGAGCGCATGGACTCTCGACAGCTCGGCCCAGGCCAACGCGTGCTCCGGATCCGCCGAGATCGCGGCGTACAGGTGCTCGCGTCCGCGCGCCAGGTCCTCTTCCGAATGCCGATCGACGAAGTAGCGCCCCTGCAGGTAGAGGCGGTGCGCCTCGGCGTTGTGCCCGCGCCCCTTGGCGGCGTCCGCGACGTCCGCCCGGACCGCGTCGCTCACGGAAGAGTCGGCCTCCTCGCCCAGAAGTTTCGCCCGCAACGCCTTCACCACCGACTGGGCGATATCGTCCTGAACCGCGAAAATGTCGTCGAGCGTTCGGTCGTACGACTCGGCCCACAAGTGGTAGCCGTCCGCGGCGTTCACGAGTTGCACCGCGATCCTTACGCGGTTGCCCGCTTGGCGGACGCTGCCCTCGAGGACCGTCGCCACGTTGAGCGCTTTGCCGACTTCGGCGACGGTCACGCGTTGCCCGCGGAACGTGAACGCCGACGACCGCGCGGCCACGCGAAGGCCCCTCATCTTCGACAGGACGTTCAGCAGCTCCTCCGCCAGCCCGTCCGAGAAGTATTCGTTCTCGGGGTCCTTGCTCATATTGAGAAAGGGAAGCACGGCGATCGACGCGAGGGCTTGCGGCGCCGCCTTCGGCGGAACGCCGTCCGGCGCTCGTCGTAAGCGGCGCAGGTCGTTGCACACGTCGAGCGACGTCTGGAAGCGCTCCCGGGGACTCTTCTCCAAGCACCGGCTTACGATTCGCTCCAGTTCGCCGGGCAGGTCGCCGCGAATTCGGGTGAGCGCGATCGGGGTGTCGCGCAAGATCGAGGAGGTGATTTCCGCGGGGCTTCCACCGGAAAAGGGGCGGCGACCGGACGCCAGTTCGTACAGGATGATCCCCAGCGCGAACAGATCCGAACGCGCGTCGGCGTTCTCGCCCCTCAATTGTTCGGGCGCCATGTAGGGCGCCGTCCCGAAGATCTCTCCGTGGCCCGTGATGGGCGCCTCGGTGGCGGCGACGGTCGCCTCGTGAGAAGCGGCCTCCTGCTCCACCATCTTCGCGAGGCCGAAGTCCAAGACCTTCACGCGCCCGTCACGCGTCACCATCACGTTACCAGGTTTGAGATCGCGATGAATCACACCCTTCTCGTGCGCGGCGACGAGGGCCTCGGCGAGGGGGATGGCAAGATCGAGGAGCTTCGGGAGCGGTAGCCCGTCCGGCGCGACGAGCGTCGAGAGTGTCTGCCCCTCGACCAGTTCCATCGTGAGGAACCGAACGCTTCCCTCGTCCTCGACGGAGTGGAGTGTGACGATGTTGGGGTGATTGAGACCCGCGACGGTTCGCGCCTCGCGCTCGAAGCGGGCCAGCCGTTCGGGGGAGGACGCCACGTCCGCGGGTAGCACCTTGATCGCGACATCGCGACCCAGGCGCAGGTCCCGGGCCCGGTAGACTTCGCCCATTCCCCCGGCTCCGAGGGGGCCGAGGACTTCGTACGCGCCGAGGCGCGTCTTCGGGGAGAGCGGCATGGCGTTCGAGTCTAGCCGCCCAAGGCCTCTGTGTCAGCCCTTAGGGCGGCCGCTCGACCGATGCCTCGCCTGTTACTTGACCACCGCCATCCTCCGCGAGGCGTTCTCGCCCGACTCGGTGGAGAGTCGATAGATATAGACGCCCGACGCGACGGTCCGCCCCGCCCGATCACGCCCATCCCACTCGACCTCGCGATCGCCGGCCGGCTCGACGTCGTCGCGAAGTGTCGCGACCAACCGCCCGGTCACGTCGAACACTCGCAGGGCCACCCGCCCGGGGCGAGCCAGCGTGTAGCGAATCGTCGTCCGGGGGTTGAAGGGGTTGGGGTAGTTCTGCCGGAGTTGCACGCGGGCCACCTTTGGCGCCGGAG